>JACRCT010000739.1 GCA_016218885.1 Deltaproteobacteria bacterium
AGCAGGTCCCGCGGCGCTCGGACGAGGCTTGACGCACGTCAGTAGCGCCGTCTCAAGAGCCTGGTGCGCTGAAACACCATGGCCATAGTGGTGAGGGCCAATCGGGTCGGGGACCGCGTCGGCGAATCCCAAATCCGGCCGCCAACCCGTGGCCAACCCCTGCGTCCGCTGCCCTGAGCGCAAGGCCGAGGCAATCACCGAGCCTTCCCGGCCTTCGTCGCTACCGTCCCGGGCGCGTCTTGTGGCGAGGTCGCGTGGGCTGCAGCTTGTAGCTCAAGTGCTGGCTTCCCATCTGAAGATCCTGGCTCCGAGAGATTGGCTGGTGGACAGAGCCGGCCACGCCCTCGCGCGGCGCGATGCGCGTGTCCCCAGGAGGGGCGTATCCAGACGAGCGCTCGGCCGGTGCCAGGGCTATCACTCCTCGGGCGGCAAGCAGGTCGGGAGGTGGAGACGTGGAAGCCAAATTGGGGACGGATCTCGAGACGCTGGAGACCCGGGACTGGATCGAGTCCCTCGAGGAGGTGCTGCACCGCACCGGGCCGGAGCGCGTGCGCCGGCTCCTGCAGGACCTGCAGATCCAGGCGCAGCGGCGCGGGGTGGAGCTGCCCGTCACCTCGCAGACCCCCTACGTCAACTCCATCCCCGTCGACCTCCAGCCTCCCTACCCCGGGGACCGGACCATCGAGCGGCGCCTCAAGAGCCTGGTGCGCTGGAACGCCATGGCCATGGTGGTGCGCGCCAATCGGGTCGAGGACGGCATCGGCGGCCACATCTCCACCTTCGCCTCCGCGGCCACGCTCTACGAGGTGGGCTTCAACCACTTCTTCCGCGGCCGCGACGCGCCGGGCGGCGGCGACCACGTCTACATCCAGGGCCACGCCTCCCCCGGCATCTACGCCCGCGCTTTCCTCGAGGGCCGGCTCAGCGAGCAGCAGCTGGTGAACTTCCGGCGCGAGCTCGCCAAGGGCGGCGGGCTCTCCAGCTACCCGCACCCCTGGTTGATGCCCGAGTTCTGGGAGTACCCCACCGTCTCCATGGGCCTGGGCCCCTTGATGGCCATCTACCAGGCGCGCTTTCTGCGCTACCTGGAGGACCGCGGCCTCAAGCCCCGCTCCGACAGCCGGGTCTGGGCCTTCCTGGGTGACGGAGAGACCGACGAGCCCGAGGCGCTGGGGGCCATCACCCTGGCCTCCCGCGAGCGGCTCGACAACCTCATCTTCGTCGTCAACTGCAACCTGCAGCGGCTCGACGGCCCGGTGCGCGGCAACGGCAAGATCATCCAGGAGCTGGAGGCCATCTTCCGCGGCTCGGGCTGGAACGTGCTCAAGGTGCTGTGGGGCGGCGACTGGGACCCGCTCTTCGAGCGCGACCGCGACGGGCGCCTGGCGCGCCGGCTGGGCGAGGGCCTCGACGGCGAGGCGCAGAAGGCGGCCGTCGAGGGCGGCGCGTACATGCGCAAGCAGATCTTCGGGTCCGACCCGGCGCTCCTGGAGCTGGTGCGGCACCTCTCCGACGACCAGCTGTGGAAGCTGCGGCTGGGCGGCCACGACCCGGAGAAGGTCTACGCGGCCTACAAGGTGGCAGTGGAGCACAGGGGCTCGCCCACCGTCATCCTGGCCCGGACGATCAAGGGCTATGGCCTGGGCGAGGCGGGTGAGGGCCGTAACGTCACCCACCAGCAGAAGAAGCTCCACGACGAGGAGCTGGAGCAGTTCCGTACGCGCTTCGAGATCCCCATCCGCCACGAGGAGGTGGCCCACGCCCCCTTCTACCGGCCGCCGGAGGACAGCCCGGAGATCGTCTACCTGCGCGATCGGCGGCGGGCGCTGGGCGGTGTGCTCCCGCGGCGCGTGCCGAGCAAGGCGACCCTGGTGGGCCCCGGCGACGAGCTCTACCGCGAATTCCACGAGGGGACCGGCGGCAGGCCGGCGTCCACCACCATGGCGTTCGTGAAGCTCCTCACCAAGCTGCTGCGCGACAAGGAGATCGGGCGGCACGTGGTGCCCATCGTGCCCGACGAGGCGCGCACCTTCGGCATGGATGCGCTCTTCCGCCAGGTGGGCATCTACTCCCACGTCGGGCAGCTGTACGAGCCGGTCGATGCGGCGAGCGTGCTCTATTACAAGGAGGCGCGCGACGGGCAGATCCTCGAGGAGGGGATCACCGAGGCCGGCTCGATGTCGTCCTTCCTCGCCGCCGGGACCTCCTACGCCCACTCCGGCGTCGCGACCCTGCCGTTCTTCATCTACTACTCGATGTTCGGCTTCCAGCGCATCGGCGACCTGATCTGGGCCGCGGGCGACATGCGCACCCGCGGCTTCCTGGTCGGGGCCACGGCGGGGCGCACCACGCTCGCCGGCGAAGGCCTGCAGCACCAGGACGGGCACAGCCACGTGCTCGCGCTGCCGGTGCCCAACCTGCTCGCCTATGACCCGGCCTATGCCTACGAGATCGCGGTCATCGTCCAGGAGGGCATCCGCCGCATGTACGAGCGGCGCGAGGACGTCTTCTATTACCTGACCGTCGGCAACGAGAACTACCCGCAGCCGGCTATGCCCGATGGCGCGCGCGAGGGCATCCTCAAGGGGCTCTACAAGCTGAGGGCCGCGCCTGTCTCCACGCCTCTGCAGGTCCAGCTGGTGGGCAGCGGCTCGATCCTCAACGAGGTCCTCAAGGCGCAGGGCATCCTCGCCGAGCGCTACGGCGTCGCCGCCGAGGTGTGGTCGGCGACGAGCTACAAGGAGCTGCGCCGCGAGGCGCTGGAGTGCGAGCGGCAGAACCTGCTCCACCCCGAGGGCCGCCGCCACGAGCCTTACGTCGCGCAGACCCTGGGCCAGGCGCCTGGGCCGGTCATCGCCGCCTCGGACTACCTGAAGGTCATGCCAGACTCGATCGCCCGCTGGCTGCCGCGCTCCATGTTCACCTTGGGGACCGACGGCTTCGGGCGCAGCGACAGCCGCGCCGCCCTGCGCGACTTCTTCGAGGTGGACGCGCGCTACGTGGCGGTGGCCGCGCTGCACGCGCTCGCCCGCGAGGGGAAGCTGGAGGCGGCGCGCGTGCGCCAGGCCATCCGCGACCAGGAGATCGACCCCGAGAAGCTCAACCCCATGACCTCGTAGACGCGTACGCTCGCCCGGCCAAGGCGGTTGCCATCCCCGAGCGCACCCGTGTCCGAGCCACGCGCGTCAGCAAGTGGGCACCTTTCTCACTAGCCTCAAAGGATGAACAGACATGAGCCTCGAGCTGAAGCTGCCCGAGCTGGGCGAGAACATCGACTCCGGCCAGGTGGTGAAGATCCTGGTCGCGCCCGGCGAGTCCATCGCGGTGGACCAGCCCGTGCTGGAGGTGGAGACCGGCAAGGCGACCATCGAGGTTCCATCCGCGGTCGCCGGCAAGGTGATCGCGGTGCTGGTCGCACAGGGTGACACGGTGAAGGTAGGGCAAGTGCTGGCCACGCTCGAGCCGGTGGCCGGCGAAGCGAAGCCCGCCGCAGCGCCGGCAGTGGAGAAGGTCCCTGCGGCCCCAGCGGCTGCGCCACCTGAGCCCGCCGAAGCGCCTCCGCCGGCCCCGCCGTCTCCTCGCGCCCCGGAGGCAGTGACGACGCTGCCCCGAGCCCAGCCGGCGGCGGCTCCTTCCCCGGCCGTGGCCGGTGGAGTCGCCGCGGCGGCTCCGCACGTGCGCCAATTCGCGCGAGAGATCGGCGTGGACATTCAGCAGGTCGCGGGATCCGGACCGGGAGGGCGAGTCTCGGTGGAGGACGTGAAGCGGCACGCCCGCGAGGCGGGCGCTTCGGGCGCGGCAGCGGCTCCCACCACTGCCGCGCGGCTCGCCTCCGAGGGCCCCCTGCCCGACGTCTCCAAGTTCGGGCCCATCGAGCGAGTGCCGCTCAGCACCATCCGCCAGATCACCGCGCAGCAGATGTCGCGGGCGTGGGGAGCGATCCCCCACGTGATGCTCGAGTCCCAGGCCGACGTCACCGAGCTCGAGGCCTTCCGGCAGCGCTACAAGGCGCGCGCCGAGGCCGCTGGCGGCAAGCTCACCGTCACCGCCATCATGGTGAGGATCGTGGCCGCGGCGCTGCGCGAGTTCCCCAGCTTCAATGCCAGCGCGGATCTCGCGGCCAAGGAGCTGGTGCTCAAGAAGTACGTGCACGTGGGCGTCGCCGCCGACACCCCGCGGGGGCTGCTCGTTCCGGTCGTGCGGGACGCAGACAAGAAGACCCTGGTGCAGCTGTCGGTCGAGGTGAACCAGCTCGCGGAGAAGGCGCGCCTGGGCAAGCTGGCGCCGGTCGAGCTGCAGGGTGGCAGCATGTCGGTCACCAACCTCGGCGGGCTGGGCGTCGGACACTTCACCGCCGTGATCAACCACCCTGAGGTGGCGATCCTGGCGCTGGGCAAGGCCTCGATGCAGCCGGTGTGGAGCGAAGGCCAGTTCCAGCCGCGGCTGATGCTGCCGCTGTCGCTGTCCATCGATCACCGCGTGATCGACGGCGCTGACGGTGCCCGGTTCCTTAGGTTCGTGGTGGACGCCATCGAGCAGCCGCTGCTGCTCGCCCTGTAGGAGGCTCGCCTTGAGCAACGACAAGAAGCGCGTGCTGGTCATCGGCGGTGGCCCCGGCGGCTACCCCGCGGCGTTCCTGGCGGCCGACCTGGGCTGCGAGGTCACCCTGGTGGATCAGAAGGTCAACCCGGGCGGCGTCTGCCTGTTCCAGGGGTGCATTCCTTCCAAGGCGCTGCTGCACGTCGCGCGGCTGCTGCATGAGACGCGCGAGGCGGGAGCGCTGGGGCTGGGGTTCGCGCCGCCGACCATCGACCTGGACAAGCTGCGCGCCTGGAAGGACGGGGTCGTCGGCAAGCTGACCGGCGGGCTGGGGCTGGTGGGAAAGCAGCGCAAGGTGCGCTTCGTCGAGGGCCGGGCGCGGCTGCTCGACGCGCACAGCGCGATGGTGGCCAAGGCGGGCGACGGGGCAGGGGAGGAGCGGATCGAGTTCGACGACGCCATCCTCGCCACGGGCTCGATGCCGGTGACGCTGCCCTTCTTGCCGCCGAGCCCGCGGATCTGGGATTCGACGAAGGCGCTGGAGCTGGCGGAGGTGCCGGGAAGCCTGCTGGTGGTGGGCGGCGGGTACATCGGCCTGGAGCTGGGGACGGTGTACGCGGCGCTGGGGTCCAAGGTGACGGTGGTGGAGGCGACGCCCTATCTGCTCCCGGGTGCAGACCGCGACCTGGTGACTCACCTGCAGAAGCGGCTGGCGAAGCAGCTCGCGGCGATCCATGTCTCGACGAAGATCGTCGAGGCGCGCGAGGACGGAGACGGCGTGCGGGTGAAGCTGGTGGGCATCGATTTGCCGGAGCTGGAGCCCAGGTTCGATCGGGTGCTGGTGGCGGTGGGTCGGCGGCCGCTGTCGAAGGACCTGGGGCTGGAGAACACCAAGGTGAAGCTCGACGCCCGGGGCTTCGTGGACGTGGACGCGCAGCGGCGGACGGCGGAGCCGTCGATCTACGCGATCGGCGACATGGCGGGGGAGCCGATGCTGGCGCACAAGGCGACCTACGAGGGGCGGATCGCGGCGCAGGCGATTGCCGGCCACCCTGCCGCATACGAGCCGCGGGCGATCCCCGCAGTGGTGTTCACCGACCCGGAGATCGCCTGGGCGGGGCTGACCGAGTCGCAGGCCAAGACCGAGGGCCGGGACGTGCGCATCGCCCGGTTCCCGTGGTCGGCGTCGGGGCGGGCCACCACCATGGGCCGCAACGACGGCCTGACGAAGCTGGTGATCGACCCCCAAGACGAGCGGCTCTTGGGGGTGGGGATCGTCGGGGTGGGGGCAGGGGAGATGATCGCCGAGGGGGTGCTGGCGCTGGAGATGGGCGCGCGCGCCACCGACATGATGCTCACCATCCACGCGCATCCCACGCTCTCCGAGACGATGATGGAGGCGGCGGAGGTGTACTTCGGGCACAGCCCGCACCTGGGGCAGAAGCCAGCGCGGTGATCCGTGCGCCGAGGTCGGCGATTCCGAAGATGAACCGACCAGGTGATGGAACGGCGCGGCGTCAGAGCCGCGACCGTGAGGGAGCGATCCGTCGAACAGGTCGAAGATCCTCAGTTCTTCTCCCTGCGCGCTGGCACGTAGGTCCATCCAACGCCTCGCCATCAGAGGACCCAGGCATTAGCTGGAATCAGGCCAGTCGGGTTGCGACAGGCGACGATCATTTCCCGCGATATGTTCGCCCCGCCCGCTCCGTTCAGTAGGGCAGGCGGCCAATCGCGAGAGAGGGTCGATGCGCCACGAGCAGCGTGCCCCGGATGACCAGACCAGCCTTGCCCTGCGCGGCAGCCGGAAGGCGTGGGACGCGCTGGTGGCGCAGCACGGGCACGCGGTGCTGGTCGCGCTGGTGGCGCGGGGGTTGGCACCGGACCGCGCGCGGGATCTGGCGCAGGCGGCATGGATGCGGCTCATCGAGCAGCAGCGGGCCGGGCGCCTCGAGTCGCTGACCTTGCCGGGGCTGGTGATCGCACAGGCCGGCTACCTGGCGCTCGAGGAGGCACGCAAGCCGGGCGAGGGCCACCTCGCGCTCGATGGCGCCTCGCAGATCCCCGATGGCGCTTCGGATCCCGAGGCCCGCGCGCTGGGTCGGGAGCAGCTCGAGCGAGCGAGGAGGGAGCTTGCGTCCTGTCCGCATTCCGCGCAGGAGGTCTTCGGGCTGGCCTATGGCGGAACCGGGTTGCCACACGCCGAGATCGCGCGAAAGACAGGGCTGTCGTTACAGAGGGTGAGGCAAACCCTCTGCGAGTTGCGCCAGAAGCTGCGCTTGGCGATCGAGGAGCAAGACCATGACTGAGCCAAGCACTCATCCCTCTCAGGAAGGACTGTTCCTGTGGGTCGCCGGCGAGCTCGACGCGCGCGCCGCGTTGGAGCTGGAGCAGCACGTCCATGGCTGCCGCGGCTGCGCGGAGCGTCTGCGGCACGAAGCTCGGCTGGAGGCAAATATGCGTGAGATCGGTGCGGTCTTGCCTGGGCCGGGAAACTCTGAAGTCCCGGCGGCGTTCTTCCAGCGGATCACGAGGTTCTTTCGGCCCGCTCCGCTACGTCTTGCTCTGGCCGCGACGGCTACTGTAGCGCTGGTGGGATTCGCGCTGACCTGGCGAGAGACAGCGGAAAAAGGACAGCCGCTCAGCCCTTCCCGCGATCAAGCGCATGCCGTGTTCCCTCTCCGAGAGACCGCCAGCAGGGACACCTATGGGTACGGGGACGACCTTGGCGTGACCGTCAGCTCCATTCACGAAGCGCGATTCGTCTTCAACTATTCGGAAGCCATCCCACAGGTCTACTCCGTGACCTTCGAGGCTCGGGGCGTTGAGCGCAAGGAGCAGATCGAGATCACCCTCAATGGCGTGCACCTCGGGTATTTGGAGCCGAGCGCGGGCGACTACCCCAAGACGCAGCGCGTGAAGCTGCCCAGGAAGTACCTGAAGGCGGGGATTGCCAATAAGCTCGTCTTCGATGCTGTGGACAACCCACCCAACTCCGTTCCGTGGGCGATCGTTGAGCCGAGGCTACTGCGCAAGGTGTTGCCGACTTGCGCTGTCGGCGAATGCACCCGCGAGGCGAAGGCGCTCTACGACCGGGCCGACAGGCACCTGGCGCAGAGGAATCTCGCCGCTGAGAACAGGGTCCTGGCCTGGTCTGAGCTCCAGCGGGCCCTGGTGTTTCTCGAGGTCGAAGACCCCGAATCCCAATCCGACCTGTACGTGCTGATCCAGGCAACCCTTCGCGACGTGGATCGCGAGCTCGACGCCAAGTGCACCTCGATCATGCTGGCAGCCAAGAGGATCGAGGAGATGCAGGACCTGAAGACCGCGTACAAGACCTACCGGGACGGCCTCAAGTGGTTTCCCGAGGCGGAGGACGAGCACCCCTGTCGCTGGGGTCTCCAGAAGAAGATCGACGAGTACTCAGGGCGTCAGCCCTGAGCGGGCTCAGCCCTCGACCAGCTCGTGCCTGCACTGAAGACGGGTTGCATTGCTTTCGGCGCCTCAGGGCATCTCGTTGGTCGTGGGCGAGCGACTTGGCTGGGGCGCCAGCGTCCGTAAGATGCGAAGCGAACTGCGTTCCCTGCCCCAGACCTCGGCCAGGGCGCGCCATCTGTGGCTGAGCGCTGCGAGCTCGAGGGCGGAAGGATGACGATGGCCCTGAAGACCTTCAGACCCAATCCCAGGCTTCGGCGCTGGCTGCGCTCCGGGACGGAGGAGGCCAGCGCGCCCGGTCTCGAGCCGGACTGGGACGGCTGGCTGCTGCGGCGGATGTCGCAGGGGCGCATCACGACCATCGGAGGCGTGCTGGTCGACCGCGAGCTGCTGTCGCAGCGCTTCGCCTGCGTCTCGGACCGCTGTGCACCGCGGGCCGGGCGCGGCGCCTGGCGAAGCTGCTGCGCCGATCTCGAAGTGGGAGTCGACGGGGGCGAGCAAAGGCGGCTGGCGCGCGCGGCGAAGCAGCTCCCGGAGGGTTACTGCGAGCACGGGCACCTCACCCGGCCCGACGGTCGCTGCGCCTTCGCGCAGCTCGACCTCGAGGGACGCATCCGTTGCCGGCTTCATGGACTTGCGCGACGCCGCGGCATCGAGCGATCCGAGCTCCAGCCCCTGAGCTGTCGCCTGTTCCCGCTGATCGTCCTCGACTTCGGACCGGGACGAGTGGTGCTCACCCTGGTCTCCAAGTCGACCTGGCGGCTGATGGGCGGCTATCCCCCGGGCCGCTATCCTTGCCTGACCGAGCCCTCGCTGCCGCCGCTCGTGGAGTCGATGAAGGGTGATCTCGACTGGGCCTTCGGCAAGGGCTTCGCTCGGGCGCTCGCGAAGAGCTGATCAGCCCGGCTGGAAGAGCTTGAACCGACACCGTCGAGACCGCGCCGGAGGGCTCAGGTTTCCGTGGGGACCCTGTGAACGACCGTCGCCCAGATGGGCAGGGAACAACGATAATGCTCCGAAATCACATCGGTTCATGCTCGGCACATCCGTTGCTCGACCGGTGACGAGCCCGGCTGATAGACGCCGACCGAAAGCTCGACTTTCCCAGGAGAACCCATGAAGAGCGCTCGCCTCCATCGCTCCCTACTCGCCAGCGCGCTGGCGGTCGTCACTGCTGCTTGTGGAAACAGCTCCTCCGACAAGGATGCGGAGCCCGTCATCCCCGAAGCGGCTCGCTCGCAGCTCGCGCGCAACACCAGTCCGCAGGTCCTCCCCGCCGACGCCGAAGCCCTGGTGGCAGGCAATACCGCCTTCGGGGCGGACCTCTTGAAGCGGGTCGGCGGGACCGAGAACGCCATGATCTCGCCCTACAGCATCTCGCTGGCGATCGCGATGACCTGGGCCGGAGCGCGGACACAGACCGAGCAAGCGATCGCCCAGACGATGCACTTCAGCCTTCCGCAGGAGCGGCTGCACCCGGCGATCAACCAGCTGGATCTCGCGCTCGCCGGCCGAGGCCAGAACGCCCAGGGCAAGGACGGGAAGCCGTTCCGCCTGAAGATCGCCAACGCCGCCTGGGGCGAGCGGACCTTCGACTTCGTTCCCTCCTATCTCGACACCCTGGCCACGAGCTACGGAGCCGGCGTCAATCTCATGGACGTCCTCCAGGCCGCGGAAGCCGCGCGGGTGACCATCAACGACTGGGTGGCCTACCAGACCGAGGACCGCATCCAGGATCTGCTGCCCCAGGGGTCGGTGACCTCCGCCACCCGGCTGGTGCTCACCAACGCCGTCTACTTCAACGCCGCCTGGAAGACGAAGTTCGAGCAGAACGCCACGCGGGACGCTCCTTTCACCCTCGCCGACGGCAACCCGGTGAGCGTCTCGACCATGTTCGGCGAGGTCGCCGGCAGGTACGCCGAGGGCGCGGACTTCATCGCCGCCGAGTTGCCCTACGACGGCTCGGAGGTGGCGATGACGCTGGTGATGCCCAAGGCGGTCTCGCTCGCCGCCTTCGAGGCCGGGCTGGACGGCGCCAGGCTCCAGGCCATCGTCGGGGCGCTCGCCGACGAGTCCCTGCTCATCCAGCTCCCCAAGTTCCAGTTCGAGGGCAAGGCGAGCCTCGCCGAGGCGCTCTCCGCCCTGGGAATGGAAGTGGCCTTCAGCGACGCCGCAGACTTCTCCGGTATCCACGCCGCAGGCGGCCTGAGCATCTCCGACGTCATTCACCAGACCTTCGTGGCCGTGGACGAGGCCGGTACCGAGGCCGCCGCCGCGACCGGCGTGGTGGTGGGGACGACCTCGGTCCCGGTCGGAAGGCAGGTGCAGGTGGACCGCCCCTTCCTGTTCCTGATCCGCGATGTGCAGACCGGCGCCGTGCTCTTCCTCGGGCATGTCTACGACCCTCGATAGCGACCTTGCTGCAGGTGTGGGCGGCCTGCTGGCCGCCGCCGAAGCGCAAGCGTTGCCCCAAGGCGGTGTGCGTGCGCCCGCGTCAGGGAGAGCGGTCGCGTGGGCGCCCGCGCGCGCGGGTTCGTGCAGGCCGGAGTCCTGATCGAGGAGGGCGCGGACCGCCTCACGAGAAGCGCCGACGACGCGACTAGTACTGCCCACCCGAAATCCGTTCCGTGATCTGATGGCGTAGTTGCGCTTCGCGAGTGGCGACGTGTCCGCTTGCTGACGAGCGCGGCTCGGACACCAGATGGCGAAGCCGAAAGCGACTTAGGGTGGCTGGTACCAGGCCACCCAAGACGAGCCCCGCTTGGTGGAGCTTCGTCAGCGAGGGTCGTGGTCAGAGCCGACGGCCGACGACCAGGCTCTCCAGCGCGTAGAAGGCGGTGTCGTCGACCACCAGCAGGTTGGAGGTGAGCGCGCCTCCGGGCACAGGGGGCTTCTCGCTCGAGACGCCCCCTTGGGGGTCGAGCACGAGCAGCTGGAGATCTCCGGTCAGTAGCGCGACCCGACCCGGTCCCGCCGGGCTCGCGGCGCTGATACCCGTGGGGTGCTCGAAGAACCAGACCACGGCGCAGTCGGAGGGGCGAAGGACCTGCGCTCGGGTGCTGCTCACCAGCAGGACATGCTCCTCGGTCAAGTACTCCAGCTCGCGCCACACCGAGCTCGCGTCGAGAGGGCAGCTCTCGTGATGGCCATCCGCCATTCGAAACGAGTGCAGGTCGGTACCGCCCTTGGCGAGGAGGACGGCGTGCTCACCGTCAGGACTCAAGGCCGTGTAGGCAGCGAAGCGCTCGTCGCCGGTCTCCTGAACGAGGAAGCCGGTTGGCCGCTCGACCACGGTGGGGCCCGGTAGGACCGCCACGATCTGCAGCTCGCCCGGGCTCTGGAGCGGGAAGCCGAGGAAGACCTGCTCCAGGCCCTGACGGCGGCCGATGCGCCCCACCGGCACCACGTCGAGCGCGATCTCCGTGGGCTCGCTCAGATCGGCCCTGGAGAAGCGCAGGCTGGGCTTCGGGTTCGCGACCACCGTCAGGATCCGCTCGAGCTCGAGAGCGTCGACGACGTCGGCCAGTTCGCCTTCGAGCCGCAGCGGCGGGTTCGGAGCGCTGACGAGCGAGGCCGGGTCGAGCACGTAGAGCAGGCTGGTGCGGGTGAGGCAGAACTCGTCAGAGCAGGGGGTCCAGAAGTAGAGCCGGCCCGCGGCGCTGGGCGCCTTGGCGGCGGAGGCCGGGCTCTTGAACCCGAAGGTCTCCCCAGTCGACGTGAGCAGCGCGAGCGAGTCGTCGGCGAAGGCGAGCACGCTGCCAGGGACTGGACCGGGCTCGAGAGAGCGCACGATGGAGCGCAGAGGCCGGGCGGAGGAGACGAGCGAAAGCTGAAGCGCCAGCGGATCGCTCTTCGCTTCTTGTCCGAAGTCGTCGCAACGGACCTGCGCGACGAGCTGGACGAGGACCGGATCGGTCGAGGTCACCGGAGCGCCGTCGAAGAGGTCGACGACCGGCACCTCCCCGCGGAAGCGCCCGGCGATCCCGGTCGGGCCCATCGCCGTCCCCCGGCTGGCTCCTCGCGGAGTGACCGTCAGCGTGCTCACCTGGTCGCAGCCTTCGACCTCGAGCTCCACCGCGAAGGTGGGGCCCGGCTCGATGAGCGGGGCGCCGTCGATGGGCGCCAGGAACCGCACGCTGGGAGTGGCGATGCGGGGGTGCTCGACCAGGGCGTCGCACCCGAGCAGGACGATCGCGCAGCAGGCGATGCTTCGAAGGCGCGCTGTGAGGAGGCTCATCGCCGCTCTCCAAGTCTCAGAACCGCAGCCGCAGGCCCACCTGCGCCCCCAACGCCAATCGCCACGACGCGCCACCGACGTCTCCCGAACCCTTGTCGGCCTCGAGCCGCAGCCAGCGACCGCCCACCGACAGCTTGCCCGTCAGACCCACGCGATCGGTCAGCCACAGCGAGGTCCCTGCCATGCCGTCGCCTTCAAAGCCCAGGCTCGCGCGCCGCTCCTGCCGCTCCAGCCACTGCAAGGTGAGTGGCGCGGCGGCGGCGACCCCGAAGAAGAGGTGGAAGCGGGAGAAGCGCACCAGCCGCACCGCGGCGAGAGAGGGCTTGAGCGTCGCGACCGAGACGTCCAGCCTCTCGTCGATGACGCTTCGGCCGGCGCTCACGCCGACGGAAGGCCAGAGCGCGATCCAGTCGAAGTCCATGACGTAGCCGGCCTCGAATCCGTAGAGGGAGCCCACGCCTCCCACGCCGTTCTCCATCCCCACCGAGAGCACGAGCCAGCCCGGCTGGCGGTCTCCCTTGCTGGCCAGGGCCAGATAGGGGACGCGCTGCATCTCGCTCTCGTCGAGCACGGCGTCGGCCCCCGTGCGCAGGCGTACCCGGCCCACCAGGAGCCCTTCCCGGGTGCGCTTCTTGATCACGTAGCTGCCGTCGCGCAGCCCGATGCGGCGGGTGAGCCCGGGGTCGGAGGGAAGCTCGGCCACGACGGCGTCCTCGTTCTCGGTCAGGACCAGGAACGGACCGTGGGAGCGGGAGCGGAAGCCCAGGAAGGCCGCGCTCCGGCTCGGCCAGGTCAGGGCGATGTCGCGGCGGCCTCTCAGCTCCACGGCGTAGCTCGGATGCTGGATGCCGGCGGCGCTCATCACCGTGCTGTGCACCGTGCGGTCGTAGGCATAGGCATAGACCTCGCGCAGCCCGATCTCCCCGTCGCCATTGGCGTCGGCCGCTCCCCGCAGGCCGGTCAGCAGGTGCGAGGTGAAGAAGGAGCCCTGCAGCGCATCCGACTCCTGGGCGCTCTCGGCTCGTCCGCTCGAGGCCAGGAGGGCCTGCCCGTGATTGTCCAGGTCGTCCTGAAGCTCGATGCCTCCGGCGGCTCGGGCCACCACGCCCTTGCTGCGGGTTAGCGCTCCGCTCTGACAGGCGTCCACGACGCCCACGCGCACGTCCGCGCCGCTCCCTCCCAGACGACTGAGCAGCTCTTCCTTGGGCAGCAGCGTCCCGCGCAGGTGCAGGCCGCGCTCGTCGGCGTGGCCCGAGTAGTAGAAGACGAAGAGCACGCGGTCGCCGGACTGCTTCCACTGCGCGATGGTCCCTCGCGCCTGCTCCAGCGCTGCCGCCAGGGCCGTGGCATCGACCCCGAAGGCCGGTCGCACCTCGTCGAAGCCACCGAGCTCCCTCAGGACGTCCGCGACCCGCCGGGCGTCGAGCTCCGAGTAGGCCAGCGGCACGTCCTCGGCCAGCCCGGCGTTGACCCCGACCACGACCGCCAGCCGGCGCGAGCCCGCGAAGGCATCGCCCGCGCCCAGCAGGAGCAGCAGGGCGACGCTCGCGGCGCGGGCCGTCATGGCGAAGGGGCCCCCAGGCGGTGAACCAGGTGCGAGCGGATCACGCAGCCGTCCATCGGCGGCGGCTCGGGACGGAGGTCCCGCCGCCCATCGCTCTCTCGCGGGTAGGCGCTCTCGAGCAGGGACAGGACGGCCGTCCGGCTGGGAGGGTTGTGGCAGAGCACTCCGAAGAGGCGCTCGTCACCGCTCGCTCGATCCAGGTCTGCCTGGACCGGGAGCATCTGGGCAGGTCCGGGGGCGAGCGGCCATGGCGCGGGCCTCTCCGCCTCCACGAGGTAGGCCGGTCCCGCCTCGTCCAGGCCCGCGACGAAGACCTGGCAGGGCCGGTCACAGCCTCCGCGGAAGGCCAGGGACGAGCCTGCCGGTAGACGATCCTGGGCGGACAAGGGGCGCCCTTGCCCGTCCCTGACCACCAGCACCTCGAAGAGCGTGGTGCCCTTGAGGCGCACCGCGTCGTCGTTCTTGAGGGCTCCCGGGTGCAGGACCAGCAGGAGGACGCCGGTGGCGGCGGCAAGGGCCGGCACGAGGTACCGAGCGTGACCCCAAGCCAGCTGCCAGAAGCCCTGCCGGCTCGCGCCTCGGTTCTCGAACGCCGCCAGGATGCTCACTGCACGCAAGTGGACCCGCTCGTCGCTCAGCTCGGCCTTCTGGAGCGCACGAAGCTCGTCGAGGCGCGCCGCGCAGCGGGTGCAGCCCGCCAGGTGGGCCTGCGCGTCAGCCAGGCCCTCTGCCTCGCCTGCGAGCAACCGATCGAGGGTGAATCGGCTCAGGCAATCGGTCTCGGGGCGCTCTGAAAACAGCTCGCTCATGAAGGGGCCTTCTCCTCCAGCTCATTCCGGGCAGCCTCGCGGAACTTCATCAACCGCTTGTTCACGCTGACTCGGCTCATGCCGATGACCGCACCGATCTCCTCTTGGTTCATCTCGTCCAGGAAGTAGTGGACGGCGATGGCCTGCGTCTTCTCGTCGAACCGCTCCAGGAGCTTGAAGAGCGTCTTGCGCAGCAAGGTCTGCTCCTCGGTCGAGCTCTGCGTCTCCTCGTCGCCCCGCGCCTGCGCCTGCCACGTCTCGCTGCGCCGAGCGCCGCTGCGCAGGCGGTTCAGGCAGATGTTCGTCGCCACCCGGTAGAGCCAGGTCATCCATTCCGCCTCGCCACGGAAACCGTCACCGCGGTCCAGCAGCCGCACGAAGACCTCCTGAGCGGCATCGGTCGCATCGCTAGGGTTGCCCAGGATTCGCCGGCAGCGGGCTTCGACCTGGGCGCCGTAGCGCCGGAAGAGATCTTCGACGACCGATTTATCCACGTCTTTGGACACCGGAGCCGAGCCTTCCTGTAAAGGCCCCTGTGGAGAGAGAGGGTCGGGGCCGCGGTTGGCCCAGTCTAAGGGCCGACTCCTCCGGGTCCAAGAGAGCTCGCGTCGGGTGCGCAGCCGGCTTGCCCGAGCGACTCCACGCTCGCGATTTACACGCTCGGCTGCCGAGGTGTCCAAGACGCATTCCGGGGCCGATGGCCCAAGATCCGAGGCGAGAATGAAGCGTCTTTCCGCGGTATCCACTCTCGTCTGGCTGGCAGCAGCGGCGCTCGTCGCTTGCGATTCAGCCTCTTCCCAGCACGACGCCGACGCCGGACAGGTGGTGCAGACCGACGGCGGTGCTCCCCTCCCAGACACCGGGCAGGCCGCGACCACCGACGCCGGTTCGCTCCCGGACGCTAGCGAGCCGACGCCCGAGTCGGCGGGTGGGCTGCTCTTCGTCCGAGGGGCCGCCGGGCTGGAGACGCTCTACTGGGCCAAGGACGGCCACGAGGTTGCGCTCTCAGCCCGTGGAGACAGGCCGATCTGCATCGATCCGGGCACCAACCTGCCGCGGGTCTACTGCGACCGTCCGCCGAGCACCATTCTCAGCCGCATCCTGTTCTACGACTTCCTGTCCTCAGACCACGCGCTCTACCTCGAGGTCGACCATGACGACATGACCAGGAACGCCGTCTACTCGAGCGCGTTGAGCAACGGTGAGCGTGTCCTCCTGAGCGACAACGTGCGCTGGACGCCCTTGGATGGCTTGAGACCCGGATACCTCTACAGCTTCGCCCATGCAGGCCCCCTCTCGTTCTTCTCACTGCGCACCGAGCTGGGAATGGAGCTGTTCCGCAGCCGTGGTCCCCACGATCCCCTTGTCTCGCTGGGGACGATCCCCGTGCCGGCGGGGAGCCTCGTCATCGAGAGCCGCGTCTCGGTCGGCGTGAATGCGGTGGCCTGGTCGGTCGAGCTCCTCGAGGATGACGGCAACTCATTTCGCTATGTCACGCGTCTGCTCGACTTCGAGGGCGCCGTGGTGTTCTCGGATTCCGACCTTCCTGCCGGACACAAGGCCTTCAACACCGGGCGCTTGGTGCAGGAGGTCTTTGCCGTTCCCTATGCGCCAAACACGTCGACCGGGTCTGCGGCCAACGAGACTCTGATCCTCAACACGCGCACCGGCCAGCGGTGCACCCTGCAGAAGCCGGCGCTCTCGTTCCTTCAGAAGACACGCCCTCTGGGCTCCTTTTCCGCCGATGGCAAGCGCATCTATGAGAAGAACGCCGACCAAGGGACCCTCTCGGTGTTCGATACCGACACCTGCCAGCTCGTCGCCACCCTCGCGGGCGATTGGCTCGATTTCCCGCCGGCGGGCCACGCTCGGGTCGCGGTCTATGTTCACATCGACCAGCGCGTCGAGGTGCATGACCTGGAGACGGGTCTTGTCGCGAGCGTCGGCGAGGAGGCCACCGGCGTGGGCAGGCTGGGCGGTGGCGGCGACGAGCAGGCGATGCTCCTCACTCCCGACGGGACTCAGCTGGTGCTGCTGGCTGGCCATTGGAGCGACGAGGCCGACAGGGCCGTCGGCCTCGGCGTGCTCTCGTTGGGCGAGCAGTCGTGGAACATGGTCGAGCCCGAGGGCACCAGCGAGCAGTACCTGCGCTGGCTGCGCATGAGCGCCGATGGAAAGTGGTTGGTCTACCTCGATCCGGTCGACTTCCAGCTCGACATCGTGGCCGTCAACCTCGAGACGCTCGAGAAGGTCACGGTCCTCGCAAGCAACGAGAATGAGCGGAGCTTCGTGCTCAGCTCCACGTTCGCGCCGCCATCCCGCTGAGCCGCGACGGGGCACGAGGTTGCTCCTGAGGGCTCCCCTTCTTCGGGGGGCGCCCGGACCACGGGCGCGAGGGTCGAGCCCCACTGCGCAGGCGGTCGAGGCAGATGCTCGTCGCCATCCGGCGGGGCCAGGTCACCCTCTTGGCCTCACGCCCATCGGTCGTCTCGCTGGGGTGCCGGAGGTCCGCCGGCAACGGGTTTCGACCTGGTGTCGTGGCTGCGTCTCTGAAGTCCCAAGAGCCTGCGTGTCCCCTGCGCAGCCACCTTGCTCGAGCGACTTCACGCTCGTCGGTTTACACGCTCGGCTGCCGGGGTGTCCAAGATGCATTCCGGGCCGATGGGCCCAACCTCCGAGGCGAAAATGAAACGTCATTCCGGTAGGAACCTGCAGGCCGTCTCCACCCTCCTCGGCGTAAGCCTGGCCCTTCTGGCTGGCTGTGGTCCCCAAGGAGGCTCGAATGACACCGTTGGTTTGGGCGAGGAGGCGGTGACGGGATCGCCCACGGGGTCGCCCTGCGCCAGCAATGCCGAGTGCAGTGCAGGCTTCGAGTGCAACCTGAGCCGGGGGCGTTGCGGGGCTGTCACCTGCACCTACTCCTGCAACTTGGATTGCGCGTGCCAGAAGGACGCGAGCGGGTGCGACCTGCCCGTGTGCGAGGCCGTGGTCCCGGCGTGCACCTACCACTGCAACCTGGATTGCGCGTGCCAGAGGGACGCGAACGGCTGCGACCTGCCCGTGTGCGAAGCCGTGGTCCCGGAGTGCACCTACCACTGCAACCTGGACTGCGCGTGCCAGAGGGACGCGAACGGCTGCGACCTGCCCGTGTGCGAGGCCGTGGTCCCGGAGTGCACCTACCACTGCAACCTGGACTGCGTGTGCCGGAAGGACGCCAACGGCTGCGATCTGCCGGAGTGCGAGGCCGTGGTCCCGGAGTGCGCCTACCACTGCAACATGGACTGCGTGTGCCAGAAGGACGCGAACGGCTGCGACCT
>JACRCT010000745.1 GCA_016218885.1 Deltaproteobacteria bacterium
AACCCGCGAGGCGCTCCTGGTCGCCTTCGCCCACCCTCCAGGCCAGGGTGGCGGTGGCGGGGACGCCGCGAGGGCGCTGCCAGAAGCTGATCTCCACCCGCCGCCCGGCCAGCGCCGCGGCTTGGGCGAACTCGAACTCGAGCCGCTCGAGGGTCTTGCCCAACCACAGGCCTGCATCCCCTTCGATGACCTGCGTCGAGGGCAGCGTGAACAGCGAGGCCATCCCCTCCGGAGCGAGCTCCTCGTCGTTTGCGTTCCTGGCTACGAGGCTCAGGCCCGGCGGAAGGGTCGCGAGGGAGTCGAGGCTCCAGGCGAGGCTCGAGCCCGGGAGAGAGACGGTGCCGGTCGCGGCATCAAACGGGGCGGCGTGGACGGGCGTGATCAGCCCTCCGGACGCGAGCAGCACGGCGCAAGGTGCGAGCCAGGTTGGAGTACGTGGAGCTGTGACCTTCCGCATCGGTGCCTCCTCGAGGATCGAGCAGGCACAGTATTAGGGGCGAGGACGGCGCGCCATCTACATGAGGTGGCGGGGAGAGCGGGACCTGTGGTGCATCTGGCTCGACGGAGCTGGCAGCCACTGCTGCCGGCGGGTGCGACTGACTACCCGCCTCGCGCGGCTGTGCCTCCGACCACGCGCTTGATCGCCGCGCCTGGCACCAGCTGCGTCTGCGGCTCGACCTGGTTGAGCACCGCCAGCCTCTGCAGATCGACCGAGGAGGGCCGGGCAGCATTGAACTGCTCCAGGGTCGTGGGCTGGGCGACCCGGGCGATCTTCACCCGCGCGGGTTGAACCTCGAGGAGCGCGGGGTCGCTCACCGGCCGGAAGCTCGCCACCGTCTGGGAGAACACGTCGGCATAGCGCGCGAGCCGCTCTGCTCCGGCGTACGTGAAGAGCGCGAAGGTCCGTTCTGCCTGGCGGATGAAGGTCGCGCTGCCCTGGAGCTCTCCGGAATCGGTGCTCGCGGTGAACTCCATCACCAGGGCCGGCAGACCGTTCACAGTCGCTCCCCTCGCTTGGGAGGTCTGGACGCCCGAGGCGGCAAATTGCTGCGCCGCCTGCTCGAGCGTGACTTGTCCGGCGACCTGCAGCTCGAACGCCGCGTCCTGGTCGGGGCTGAGCGCCGCCATGGTGGCGGCCAGGTTCTGCGCCTTCCAGCCCTGGGGAACCTCGACCGAGATGCGCAGCTGCGGCTGCACGAAGGTCTGACCGGTGAAATAGCCGTTGCGCGGGTCCTCGCCGAAGGCCATGCCGTCGATTCGCGCCAGGTACCCCTCGCGCTCGACCTTCCCCGCCGCAGGGTCCACGCCCTCCTTGCGGATGAGCTCCTGCGTTCGCTCCACGCGGTCGGCCTCTGAGGGGTGCGTGGACAGCCAGGTGGGGAGGCGCCCCTTGGGCTCGAGCGCGCTCTGACGGCCCAGCGTCGCGAGCAGGTTGGGCATTCCCTGGGCGGCGTAGCCGGACCGCCCCAGGTAGCGCAGCCCCAGCACGTCGGCCTGGTTCTCGTCGTCACGGCTGAACTTGAGGAAGAGCAGCTGCAGCCCGCCACCGGCGAGCCCGCCGAACTTCGCCAGACCAGGCTCGAGGACGGTCCCCACTCCGAAGGCCAGCTCGGCGAGCTGGGTGCGGCTGATCATGTCCACCGAGTGCTTGGCGGTGACGTGGCCGATCTCGTGTCCCAACACCGCGGCCAGCTCCGCCTCCGAGACGAGGTAGGTCATCAGACCGCGGGTGATGAAGATCTGCCCGCCCGGCAACGCGAAGGCGTTGGGTGACGGGTCGTCCAGCACACGGAAGGACCAGGGCAGCTTCGGCCGCTCCGACCGCGCGGCGAGCTCCTTGCCCACTGCGGACACGTATTTCTGCACCGCGGGGTCGGAGTACAGCCCCACCTGCTGCTCGACCTGGGCGGCGGCCTGTTGACCCAACTCGATCTCCTGCTCCTCGCTGACCAGGCTGAGCTGCCGAGACCCGGTCGCCGGGTTTCGGGGGCAGCCGCCGAGCAGAAGGAGGGCCACCACGAGGGGCAGGGTAGGAGTGCGCGCAATAGACACGTAGCCTCGAGGCGGTGGCGGCGCGCCACTTCGCCCTGGACACATCTTGGCCACGGCCAGGCTTTGCCGCGACCCGACTCCGCACGTCTAGGACGCTGCAGAGACGCGGGGTGGCGCCAGGGCGACGCGCGTTCTTGGCGATCGGGACGCAACGAAACGACCTGCCCGAGGTTGGGCAGCATGACGGCTTCGCCATCCGCCCAGCCGTCTCTACGGCGATCGGCGAGGCCTTCTGCGGGGTCGAGCGCCCAGGCACACCCCTGGCGCGGCCGCCCGAGCTCTGTACGTATAGAGCTCCCGGGCCCCAGCAGATGAGCGAGGAGATGGTGGAGGCATCGCAACCGGATCCCCCACGCGAGGAGACCGGGCTGTGCCTCGCGGGTCCCCGCCCTATGACCCGACGACGGGTGAGTTTCTCGCCCCCGATTCCGCGGGCATCGAGGCCAAAACCGACCCCTCGAGAGCGTCCGAGGGTTCAAGCGGCTCGACTTCCACCTTGCACGCCCCGACGAGGCCTACGCCGGCTGGACGGTCTTCACGGGTGACAACGGCTCCGGCAAGAGCGCGCTCCTCAAGGCCATCGCCGTGGCGCTGGTGGGCAAGGACACCGCGCGGGCCTTGCAGCCGAGCTTCAACCGCTGGATCAACAATGCGACCGCGGAAGCCAAGGCAGCGATACAAGTCGAGATCGCCAGGGTCGAGAGCGACGACGAGTTGAAGCACTGGCTCCGGGAACCCGGGTCGCCGCGGTGGACTTCCCGGTCCCGGGATGGACGCCGGAGACAGTGCGCCAGGTCGGTCCGCTTCGACAGCCGATCAGGCTCTACGTGATCGGCCGCCATCGCCACCCGGCCCCCGAATCGCGGGGCCTCTGAACCTGCGTCATGTTCCGGAGAGCAGCCCATCGTTCGACTCGGTTCTCCGCTTCTCCCATAGGGTGAGCGGGTCGGAAAGAACCCACGCGCGTATCGTGGTCTGCCCGAGCGCTTTCATGCTGGACCACTGACCTCGACGCGACCTTCGCTCGAAGATGATGAATGAAACCCCTGCGAAGGCAGGGCGTCGCGTCGCCGAAGCACAACAGCGGTGTCCAACGGCTCGGCGTCGAGGGACGGCGGGCAGGAGCAGGGCGAGGAACCGTGCCGCTTCGTCAGCGCTCCTATGGGGCGAGGGGGTTCTCCTGCGTCACTTGCTCCAATGCAGAGAAACACGACATTTTTCGAAAAAATGTACGGTTACTCTGCATTCGAGTAAGTCGTGTACAGACAACCCCTTCCCCTACGGTCATGAAAGCCAACTCGGTACACTTCTCTGCGCACGAGCCGCAGTTCTCCGAATCGGTCTGCAGATCTGCAGATAGGTGCAGACTCCCGAACACGACTCCTCGCCCTCTGCGCACGACGAATTCTACTACCCGGGCAACCCGCTTCTGAAGGAATGCCTCTGGCAGTCGCGCGAGGTGGCGGTGTGGAGCCGCTCGCGCGAGCCGCTGCCTGCCGACTACCCGCGCTCGGCGTCGGGCGAAGGCGGAATCCTCTTCTTGGGCAGGCAGGCTCGTGGCACGCACGAGCTGCCCTTTGCCATCGCCGTCCACGCGGCGCGGGGGACCGATCGGGAGCGCGAGAGCTACTACGACTTCCAGGTCGTCGATGCGCTCGCGGGCGCGGTGCGCGGCGTGCCGGCCGCCGCCTCTGCGGCGCTGCTGCAGGCCGCATCGCTCCGGTGGAGCGTGGTGCGGAAGAAGCCGTACGAGTGCGGCTCCTGGGAGCCGGTCGTCGAGCTTCTTGCCCGAAACGTCGCGTCCGATCCGGCGACCGCGGCACAGTGGCGCGCCCGCAACCCCTGGCTGCTCGCCCTGTAGCGTTTGCCCCGACTCTCTCCCTGGGCGCGAAACCTGCGAGTCGAGGCGCTGGCGTGGATGCGCGCCAGCGTTGAGCCGTGGAAGCTCGTCCAGCCAGGGTTCAAGACTCTCGGCTACCCGACGCTCGAGCAGGCGTGCGAGACCGCGGGCGGATACCTCGCTCCCCGCGCCCCCGATCGGTCGGAAGCCCGCCGAATCGCGCTGCTGTACGGGTTCGTCCGCGAGCACCTGTCGGACCTGCTTCCGCTGGGCCTGCTCCCCCCCGTCGAGGTGGCGGAGTCCCGCACGCCCGGCTGGGGCGGATTCGCCGTCTGCCACCCGCGCAAGGGCGGGCCGTTGTCGTCCGGCGGGAGGCGGGTTCGCGCGAGCATCAGCCGCATCGCGCTGCAGCGCAGCGACCTGGCCCGCGAGTCGGCCGGGCGCGCGCTGGCCACGCTGCTTCACGAACTCTGCCACGCCTTCGGGTCGGACGGCTCGAGCAGCTTTTCGGCCGCACTCACCGATCTGCTGGAACGTGTCTGCCGACTGCCAGGGCCGCTGGCAGACCTCGAGGCCTCATGGAAGAGGACCGGGGCGCCGACAGCGCCGGGGCGTGCGGACTGACGTAGCTGAGCGCCGGGACCGCCCAACCTCGATGGTCGACCTCGACTACAACCCACCAGGGTGTTGGGTTGCTGGAGGTGCCTAGGCGTTTCGGCCGTTCCGACCGCGCGGCGAGCTACTTGCCCACTGCGGACCCGTTTTGCTGCACCGCGGGGTCGGAGTATAGCCCGACCTGCTGCTCCACCTGGGGCGGCGGCCTGTTGACCGAGCTCGATCTCCCGCTCCTCGCTGACCAGGTTGAGCTGCCGAGACCCGGTCGCCGGGTTGCGGGGGCAGCCGAGGAGAAGAAGGGCCACCACGAGGGGCAGGGCAGGAGTGCGCGCAATAGACACGTAGCCGCGAGGCGGTGGCGGCGCGCCACTGCGCCCTGGACTTCCAGCCGCTGAGCTCCTCCGCGCCTGCCCCCGTTGAAGGCCCGAGGGCTCGGGTGGCGGACGGTCGTGCGGTGGCTCATACTGTGAGTCGCCGTCCTTTCTCTCGCCGAGGCAAGGGAATGAATCGACACCTTCTCGCCGCTGCATTCGCGACGCTTCTCTGGGCCGGCGCGAGCCACGCCGCCGAGCCCGCCTTCGTCCACTCCGCGGGCACGGTAGGCCAGAGCTGGACCTCCATCGGCCTGGACGTGGGGACGAGCTGGGGCCGAGGCCCCGCGGAGATCGCCCCGACGCTGCGGCTGAGCTACGGGATTCACCGCAGGGCCGAGTTCGGAGTCCGCGTCGGCGTCCTCGGGGATTCGGTCGACGGCTTCAAGGCTTCCACGGGTCTGCAGATCCCCATCCTCCTTGAGGTGAGCCTCGGCGCGCTGCGCGAGGAGAACCTGCGCTGGGAGGTCGGGGTGACGCTGCTCGGGGGCCTGCGCAACTTCGGCGGTGTCGCCGAGAACAGCCAGCCAGAGGGCGGGTTGGAGGTTGGAGCGAGCGTGCGGCTCTCGTCCTGGGCCCTGGCCTTTGCCCGCGGCGGGTACGTCGTGACCCGCGTTGGCCAGGAAGCGCCCTACCTCGGGCGCGATCAGGCCGGCGAGAACCACGGCTCCGGGCAGTCACTGCTGCGCCACCACCCGTCGCTGACGTTGGGGCTGGAGCTTGCGTTGGAAGGCCTGCGGCCGTTCCTGGGCGTGCAGGGCGCGCTCCGGTTCGACCCGTATCAAGAGGTCGAGCCGCGGCTACAGGTGATGGCCGGCGCGGCCTACGTCTTCTAGGTGAACGCTCTCGACCAACGCGACGCGGCCATGGCTGTCGTCAGGCAGCGACAGGGATTTCGACGCCACGGACTCATCGACTTTCGAAAGCACCGCCATCGGGTTGGGGAGCCGGGCACAAACCCCTTCCAGTCGGCCTGGCGGGCGATCGAATTCCCGGGGCGCGACGAGATGGGCAACTACTCGCCCTTGGCGCGGAGGAGGGTGAGCCATGAGCGAGAGTGCGAGACAACGGCGCCGCGGGCTGTCCGTCGCGGTGGCGCTGCTGGGCGTGGCCGTGTTGGTAGTCGCCGGGGCCGGAGTTGCCAGCGCGGCGCAGACCTGGGTCCGGCACGCCGGCAACCCACTGGTGGCTGATCCGGGTAGCGTCGGGCCGAGCGTCGTTGTCGTCGGCGGAACGTACTACATGTTCCTCACCTACCGGGCGGTCTCCCCCCGCGAGGTGCAGCTGCGGACCTCGACGGATGGGCTGACGTGGGGCGCCCCGACCACGGTGCTTCAGCACGGCGGCTCGGGTGACTGGGACGAGGGTGCCGTGGAAGTGGACTGCGTGATGTGGGAGGGCTCGGTCTACAAGATGTGGTACTCCGGCATCAACGGCGCGCGCACGTTGCAGGGCATCGGCTATGCGACCTCGCCCGACGGCAGCACGTGGACGAAGTACGCCGGCAACCCCGTGCTCACGCCTGGGGCCAGTGCCGACTGGGACGCCGAATTCGTGCGCGAGTCCACCGTGGTGTTCAACCACGGCACCTACCACATGTGGTACGCCGCGACGTCGAGCTTCCCGGCCTTCAGCATCGGCTACGCGACGTCGCCCGATGGCCTGATGTGGACGAAGTACGCCGGCAACCCCGTGCTCACGCCGACCCCCGGCGGCTTCGACGATGCCATGGCCTACGCCCCGCGGGTCGTCCACTACGGCGGGACGTATCACCTGTGGTACTCCGGTGGAGACGGCTGGCAGAACGACCGCTACGTGATCGGCTACGCGTCGTCGTGCGACACGGACGGCGTCAACTGGACGAAGGACCCCAACAACCCGGTTCTCGACCTGGGCGCGCCGGGTTCGTGGGAGTGCGGCGACTCGGCCGACTTCTGCACGGTGATCCGCGATGGCGGCGCGTGGAGGATGTATTACTCGGGTGCCGCATCCGCTTGCCAAGGGCCTGACTACCAGATCGGCCTGGCCACGCTGCAGGGTGCGCTCGCGCCCGGCGGGAGCTGCTCAGCGGACCTCGCCGTGACGAAGTCCGTCGATCTGCCCACCGTCACGGTCGGGCAGGAGGTGGTCTTCACCGTCACCGTGGCGAACACCGGCGCGGACGACGCGGACGACATCCTGCTCAGCGACGTGTTGCCCGCCGGGCTGACCTATGTGAGCGACGAGGGCGCTGGGTCGTACGACCCTGGCACCGGAGTCTGGAGCGTGGCCTCGCTGTCTGCTGGCGCGCCGGTTCAACTCCACATCACCGCGACCGCGGCGGCGCTTGGCGCTCAGGTCAACACGGTCCAGATCAGCGCGGCCGTGCCGACCGACCCCAACCCGGCGAACAACCAGGCGCAGGTCACTGTGACTGTCGCGACACCGGCGCAAGCGGATGCCAGCTCCCCCGATGACGCGCAGGAGCCTGTCGGGCCCGATGCGTCCCATCCCGACTCCGCGGATGCCCACCTGTCCATCGCGGACGCGAGCAGCGGGAGAGACGCTTCCGAGTCGGAGCCTGTCGGGCGCGATGCGTCCCATGCCGACCCCGCGGATGCCCACCTGTCGGTCGCGGACGCGAGCAGCGGGGGAGACGCTTCCGAGTCGGAGCCTCGCCGCCAGCTGGTGTTCTCCGTCGGGTGCGGCTGCGGAGCCGTCCTGGGGCTGGAGGACGGAGGTCTCTGGACGGTTCTCTGCCTGTCCGCATGGGCCGGCAGGCGGCGCCGGCTCCGCGCTTGATTCGCGGCTCGATGGCGGTCGTCGGTGCCAGTCCGTTCGAACGGACCAGGGCCAAGCCGGACGCTGAGCGTGGCGGGCAGCGCGATCCAGGCGCCCTTCAAGGCAAGGATGAACCTGAAGGCAGACCGGCGCTGGGGTGCAACCGCGAGCGGCTATACTCCCTGGCCGATGAGCTCCTCCGCGCCTGCTCCCGCTCCCGCCGAACCTGGTTCCCGCGAGCCTCCGCCCAAGCGCCAGCGGTGGCGCTTCGCCTGCTCGAAGGCCTGGAGAAGGTCATTCGCGGTAAGCGCGAGCAGCTCGAGCTGCTGCTCGGGTGCGTGGCGGCCTGCGGCCACGCCTTGCTCGAGGACATCCCGCGGTGGCTGAGCGGTCCGCCCGGCACCGCTCCCAGCCGCCGAGCCCTTCCGGCTCCCCTGCCTGGGCGTCCGCCCCGGGCGCCCCGCTACACCCCGGGCGCCAGGCGAGCCCCTGGCATCGTCTCTGTGCCATTGTGGAATGCGCCCCATGCTGAATCTCGCCTACAAGCGCGGCGCGCCTCCGATGGAGGAGTGGCCGGGCCCAGAGACCGAGTGCACGGACCGGTGCTGCTCGTGCGGCGAGATTATGGCGGAGAACTTCGAGGGAGCGTGTGTATGAAGCCAATCCGGGTGCTCTTCAACTTCACGAGGCTCGCCGAACTTCTCGCGGTCTGCCTGCTTGCTGGCTGCGACTTGCCCTCGCCGGCGACCAACGACGGCGGAGTCGGCCCGGATGCCGGCCTGGCCCTCGAAGACGCCTCGGGACTTCAGCCCGAGGACGCGTCAACCCTTCCGCCGGATGCGAGCGTCGTCGATTGTCCGCCGGCGATCCCCGACCTGTGCGGCAGCGGGAGCTCGGCGCAGTGCACGAGCGTCGCCACCGACCCCGCGAACTGCGGCGCGTGCTCGACGAGCGACGAGAGCCACGCCTGCCCAGCGCCCGACAATGCCAGCACCGCGTGCAGCGGCGGGGAGTGCGGATACTCCTGCGTCGAGGGCTGGCTCGACTGCGACGAGCTCGCCTCGAACGGCTGCGAAGTGAATTCCGACCACTGCGCCTCGGCCGTCTGCAAGGTCCTCGGCCTGCCGGTGCGCGCTTTCGCCAGCGGCCCCTGCGGCCCGCACCGCGGCGACGTCGCAGACGACTTCACCCTCGTGCTCACCGACGGCTCCTCGTTCCACCTGAAGGAGCGCTTCTCCGGCTGCGAGAGCTACGTGTTCATGACCGACGCGCAGCCCGTCTCCGAGGCTGATCCGAGCTCGCTTTGGACGAGCGCTGCCGACGTGGGCAGCTTCCTGAAGGCTTCTCCCAAGAACGCCCAATACTTCTTCGTCTCCCAAGAGACGGCCGATGCCGACGCGCAGGCATCGCTCTCCACCCTCCAGGGCAACCTCGACACGGCGATGGCCCACCTCACCGCCGCTGAGCTCGCGCACTGGAAGGAGCGCATCCACCTCATTGCCGGGAAGGCCTCGGACCTCGAGGGGTGGCTCGGCGACGTCCTCTCCACTCACGGGCAGCTCGGATTCTCCATCGATCGCCTCCAGCGCGTCCGCGGCGCGGGCGATCTGTCGGACGGAACGCGCTTCTCGCAGACCCTCTTGGACCAGGGCCGGTGGCCCTTCCAACGCAACCTGGCGTTCGCCGCGAACGACCCCCGGTACTTCAACGCCGAGGCCATCCTCGCCGCTCGCCTGGAGGCCGAGGTCGCGACGGTCATCGATCTGTGGACCGGAGACGTGCTCGCGGAGAAAGGCGAGACCACGGTCACCCTGCCCTCCGCCGCCGAGATGGCCGGGTTCGACACGCTCGAGGTCGAGGTCACGCTGCAGTGTCCCGACCCAGACAAGGTCGAGATCGGCAACTGCGGCGCATGGGACTACATCGCCAACCTCTTCCTGGTGGATGACCCCAGCGACCCCGTGGAGCTGGCCCGCTTCATCACCTCGTATCATCGCGAGACGCACTGGGTGGTGGATGCTTCCGACATGCTCCCGAGGCTGAAGAACGGGGGCCAGCGGAACCTGCTCTGGTCGTTCGCGCCGTCGTGGAACCCCCAGCCGACTTCGACGCATCTCTCGCTGCGGCTCTCGAATCAGAACAAGGGCCTTAAGCCCAGCGCCTCGACCTTCCTGTTCGCGGGCGGCGCCTTCAACGCCGACTACAACGCGGGGCGGATGCTGGTGGAGGTGCCCATTCCGGTTGGCGCAAGGAAGGTCGAGCTCTTCGCCATCATCACCGGGCACGGCGCCGATTCGCAGCAGTGCGCTGAGTTCTGCAACCACCAGCACGAGTTCACGGTCAACGGCCACAAACACCTGCAGAGCTTCCCCTTGGCGGGGACCGCCGACCAGTGCCTGCCGGCGATGGACCGCGGAATGACGCCGAACCAGGCCGGCACCTGGTGGTATGGCCGAGGAGGCTGGTGCCCAGGCCAGCAGGTCGACCCCTGGGTCGTGGATGTGACCTCTGAGGTGACGCCCGGACAGGCCGCGACGGTTTCCTACCGAGGGCTGTTCCAGGACGCGGAGCCCCCTGCGGACGGGGCGGGCAACGTCCTCATGGTCTCCTACCTCGTCATCCACGAGTAGGCTTCGCGCGAGGCCACGGCGAAACAAGCAGGCTGCCGCGCCAAAGGTCCCCGGATGCCTTGGGCAGTCTGCGCTGAGCGGCTCATCCGCTCAGGTGCGCGGGCCGCCTCCTCGCGAGTCGACCAGAGCGAATCCGAACCAGGCCGTTGCCGTGCCGCCGCCGGTGCCGGAGCAGCCGCAGCCCCCGGCGCGACGTCTGTCCCGGTATCCGGGGCGAGGGTCGTAGCGGAGTAGCGCCGACGCTGCTCCCCGAGTCGGGCGTCCCTGTGCCGCCAGCATCGACCGTCGCGCTCGTATCGGCGCCGACGTTGGACCCGCCGCGGGGTCGTTCGAGGTGAAGCCGAAGTCGCCGGTCGGGTCGTTCCTCGGGTCGGGCTTGAAGGCGCTGATGGTCGTGTCGGGCGCCGCGGTGTCGACGACCCAGGTGTAGGTCGCTGGAGTGGGGTCGACGTTGGCGAGCGCCATCGACCGAGGACAGCCAGGGTGTGCGAGCCGTCGGCGAGGGCCGCGGTGGAGAACGCGGCCGGGCAGGCGGCGAAGGCGCTCCCGTCGACGCTGCATTGGTAGGTGACGACGGACTCGTTCGCCGCGAAGACGTGTCCCCGGTCTGAAGGCAGACCGGCGCCGGGGGGCAAGCGCGAGCGGCTATACTCCCTGGCCGATGAGCTCCTCCGCGCCTGCTCCCGCTCCCGCCGAACCTGGTTCCCGCGCAGCCTCCGCCCAAGCGCCAGCGGTGGCGCTTCGCCTGCTCGAAGGCCTGGAGAAGGTCATTCGCGGCAAGCGCGAGCAGCTCGAGCTGCTGCTCGGGTGCGTGGCGGCCGGAGGCCATGCCCTGCTCGAGGACATCCCGGGCACGGGCAAGACCACCCTGGCCAAGGCGCTGGCGCTCCTGAGCGGCTGTGCCTTCAAGCGCATCCAGTTCACGCCCGACCTCTTGCCCAGCGATATCCTGGGCACCGCGGTCTTCAACCCGCGCGAGGGGACCTTCTCCTTCAAGCCGGGGCCCATCTTCGCCAACGTGGTCATCGCCGACGAGATCAACCGCGCCTCGCCGCGCACCCAGTCGGCGCTGTTGGAGGCGCTCTCCGAGCAGCAGGTGACGGTGGACGGGCAGACCCATCCCCTGGTCTCCCCGTTCCTGTGCATCGCCACGCAGAACCCCATCGAGTTCCACGGCACCTACCCCCTGCCCGAGGCGCAGCTCGACCGCTTCGCGCTCCAGCTCTCGCTCGGCTACGCGCCGGAGGCCGAAGAACGGGCCATCCTCGCCGCGCACCGCCACGGCTCGCCCCTGCAGGGCTTGTCGCCGGTCGCCACCGCCGAGGACCTCGCCAGCCTGCAGAAGGCGGTGGAGAGCGTCGTGGTGGAGGACTCGATCGCCGACTACGCGCTGCGGATTGTCCATGCCACGCGCGAGCATCCCAGCGTCCGCCTGGGGGTCTCGATGCGCGGCGCGCTGCACCTGGCCCGCATGGCCCAGGCCCGGGCGCTGCTCAAGGGCCGCGACTACGTGCTCCCCGAAGACCTCAAGGCGCTGGCCGTCCCCGTGCTCGCCCACCGGCTCGTCCTGGACACGCGGGCCAAGTATGCGGGGACCGACCGCCGCGAGCTGATGACCGAGCTGGCCGGCACCGTCCCCCTGCCCCGGTAGGCGACGAGGGAGCACCGGCCCATGGCTTCCCGCCGCTGGTCATTCTGGATGCCGCCGCTCGAGCACCGGATGATCCGGGTGCTCGACGACTGGCATCGCTGCCTGCTCACCCCCATGGGCCGGGTGCTGCTCTGGGGCGCGGCGGCGAGCGGCTTCATCCTCCTGGGCGGGTTCGTGCCCCTGCAGCTGTACGTCTTCGGGTTCTGCCTCTCGGCGCTGGCCTGCGCGCTCGTGCTCGGCTTCGTCTTCCGGCCCAGGGTGACGCTTTCGCGCCGGCTGCCCCCTCCGGCGAGCGCCGGCGAGGTGATGAGCTACTCGGTGCTGGTGGAGAATCGGGGGCGGCGCGTGCTGCGCGATCTGGTGATCGACGAGCGCGCGCTGCCGCCCGAGCTGCGCCCGGTGGGCGAGGCGCCGGTGATCGAGCGGCTGGGCCCCAAAGAGAGCGCGCCGGTGACGCTGCGCCTGTCCTGCCAGACCCGCGGGGCCTTCGAGCTCAAGAAGGTGCAGGCGGCGAGCTCCTTCCCGGCGGGGCTGGTGAAGGTCGGCCGGGGCCGCAAGGTGCGCGAGCGCGTGCTCGTCTACCCGAAGTTCTCGCGGCTCGAGCGCTTCGAGATCCCGCACGGGCGCAACTACCAACCCGGCGGTCTGCCCATCGCCTCCAAGGTCGGGGAGTCGTGCGAGTTCTTCGGCTCGCGCGAGTGGCGCGAAGGCGATCTGGTGCGCGACATCCACTGGCCCTCGCTGGCGCGCACCGGTCGGCTCATCGTGCGCGAGTTCCAGGAGGAGTACTTCGTCCGGCTGGCGATGGTGCTGGACATCGAGGCGCGCACCCGCCGCGACGAGGCGCTGTTCGAGAAGAGCCTGTCCTTGGCGGCGGCCATCGCCGACGTGCTGGCGCGCCAGGAGTACATCGTCGATCTCTTCGCCGCCGGGCCCCAGGTCTACCGCTTCCAGGCGGGCCGCGCGCTGGCCCACTTCGAGAACATCCTCGAGATCCTGGCGTGCCTTTCGCCTGGCGACCGGCTCGACATGGGCGCCCTCGAGGCGGCGATTCTGCCCGAGGCGCCGCAGCTGTCGGCGGTGGTGCTGGTGATGATGGATTGGGACGAGCGGCGCGCTGCCCTCGTGCGAGCGCTCAAGGAGCGCGGCGTGGCGGTGCGCGTGCTGTGCATGAGGTCCGATCGGCGGCCCCAGGGGCTCGACCCCTCGGAGCTGGTGGAGCTGCCGTGAGCGCTCCCCTCGAAGCCTTGCCGCCGCGAGGGTTGAGGCTTGCGCAGGCGCTGCCGGTGCTGGCTGCGCTCAACCTGCATGGCCTCACTCATGGACGGTACCTGCTGGTGGGGCCGGTGGCGGCGCTCGCGCTCTGGGGGCTCTGGCGGGGCTGGCGGCCGCGCTTCGGCGAAGGGCGGATCGCCCTGGCGGTCATGGTGGGGGCGGGCTTGGGGCTGCTCTATGGCTGGGTGAGCCCCTCGCCGCAGGGACCGGTGCCCGCTTTCCTGCTCGCTCCCATGTGCGGCGCGCTCGTTCCAGTGGCAGCCTTCTCGCTGCTGGCCGGCCGGCTGCTCTATGGCTGGCTCTTCGCGTGGCTGCTGGTGGCGCTCACCTGTTGGGTCAATCCCTTGCCGACAGGAGCTGCGGCTTCATTGCTGGCGGTAGCTCTCTCCACTCTTGGCGCCGCCTCCCTCGCGCAATGGGATGGCGTCCGTCGTGGCGGCGTGAGGTGGGTCGCGCTGGGCGTCCTCGCCGCCGCGGTGGGCGGCGGGACCTTCGGAATCGGACAGGGGCTCTTCGCCGCGCAGGGATCGCTCGTCTATCTGGTGGGAGGGGCGATCGAGCAGATCGTGGAGAAGTTCCGGGGCTCGCTGGACTTCTCGTTGCCCAGCTCGCTCTACGTCGGCGCGAGCGGACGCGTCCCGGACTCGCGTCGCGCGCTCTTCGAGGTCGGAGGCGACATCCCCTCCTACCTGCGCGGAGCCGTTCACGACCGCTTCGATGGCACCCAGTGGACGACCTCGCCCGAGACGGAGGCGGCGCGGCCGGACCTGAACGCGCTCTCCGCGCCGCAGCGGTCGGCCCAGGCGGAGATGACCTTCCTGGTCAACCTCGGCGGTCGGCTGCCCGCTCCTGCCGGAGTGCGTGCAGTGCGCGGTGCCAGCGCTGACGCCCGGGGAGGGTGGATCCTGCGCAGCGGCGACGTGCGTGGTCTCACCGTGGAGCTCCAGGGCGACGCGGACCGCGCCCTGCCTGCCGAGGAGCGTCCGGGACCATCGGTGAGCGAGCTCCCTGAGAAGCTGCGAGACGCGCTGCGGCCGCTTGCCGAGGAGATCGTGGCCGGGGCCGCTGCCACGCCGCGTGGGCGCGCCGAGGCTATCGAGCGCTTCTTCAATACCCAGTTCCGCTACTCGCTGAGCGCCAACCTCGCCGGGCGCGAGCCTCCTCTGGTGGTGCTGATCAAGGAGCGGCGCCCGGCCCACTGCACCTACTTCGCCTCGGCGATGGCCGCGCTGATGCGCAGCCTGGACGTCCCGGCCCGGCTGGTGGGCGGATTTGCGCTGGAAGGCCCCAACCCTCTCACCGGGCGGACGATCGTGCGCGAGCGCGATGCCCACGCCTGGGTAGAGGTGTGGGTCGAGGACGAGGGTCGTTACGTGGCCTTCGACCCGACGCCGGGGGGCAGCCGGAGCGAGGCGCTGGGTCTGGAGCGCGGGTGGCTGGGCGCGCTGCTCGAGGTCGCCGGCCAGTGGCTCAATGTCCTCATCCTGGACCTGCGGCGCTCTCCGCTGGAGGTGCTCCGGCGGCTCTTCACCTCCCCGGTGCTCTGGGGACCCGTAGCCCTGGTGGCGCTGTGGCGCGTCCTGGCGAGGGTACGCATCAAGCGCAAGCCGGGGAGGCGCCGCGGCGCGCTCGCGGGAGGCGATGCGGCGCTGGGCGAGCTCTATCGGCGATACCTGCGCCTCCTGCGACGACGGGCGGGCATCGAGGCGGCGGCCCCCGAGACGGACGACGCGCTCATCGAGCGGCTGCGCGAGGCTCGAGGCGAGGCCGCAGGGGCGGCGGCGGCGCGGTTCCTCGACGGGTATCGCGTGGCGCGCTATCGCCGCGAGCCCTGGAGCGCCCAGGAGCTGGAAGCCGCGCTCGCGCGGGTCGAGAGCGCCATCGGGTCGGTCAGGATGTCCAGGTGAGGCCCGAGAGTTCTATACGTATAGAACTCCGTCCGGCCGCCGGGCGCGCTTGCGTGGCTGGAACGACTCGGACAAGAACGCGGCCACCGAGATGGCCAGTCCGTCGTGGATCCACGTGGATCCACGAAGCCCGGGGCAGCGAGTAGGCGTGGGCCATGCGGCGGCGAAGACCTCCGCGAAGACGTTCTCGAGGAGCACGAAGTGGCCCTGCCGCCTTGACCGACTCGGGCCAATCGCGAATAGTGCAATTCGTCTCATACCAATGGCGGAGGGCGAGAATGGACTGCCACAACCATGCGGGAACGCCTGCGTCCGGGACCTGCGCGGGCTGCGCCGAGGCGTTCTGCCCGGCCTGCCTGGTGGCCATCAAGGGCACGAGCTACTGCGGGGCCTGCAAGACCATGGCGGTGACCGTCGCGCCCTCGGTCACGCTCTCGCCGTGCCCAGAGGCCGCCGAGGCGCTCAAGTTCGCCATCATCGGCATCTTCTGTATGGGCATCATCCTGGAGCCGATCGCCATCTCCAAGGCGCTCAAGGCGCGGAAGCGGCTGGAGGAGGACCCGACCCTGACCGGCCATGGCCAGGCGAAGGCCGCGTTGATCATCGCCACGGTGGCCCTCGTCCTCTGGGTCATGGGTACCTTCGGCCGCGCGATCAAGCACTAGCCCTGACGACTTCCTCCAGGTCTGGAGACCGCCCATGACCGTAGAGCCCTCCCTCGACATCAGCCCCGTCTCGCAGCCCGAGATCAGGTCTTGCTACGCGCACCTCCAGAGCCCGTCAAAGGGCTACTGCTTCCAGTGCAACCGGCCGGTCTGCGAGACCTGCGCGTTCACTATCCCCATGGGGTGGATGTGCCCCGACTGCATGACGTCCGGGGCCTCCCCGCAGGAGCGACGCTCCAACCTCGGCTACGCCGTCGGGTCGCTGCTGCTGGCCGTGCTTGGCATCGCCCTCCTGGTGGCGGCCATGGCCTCGTCGTTCCTGTTCACGCCCGAAGAGGCGGAGACCTTCGCCAAGGTGGTGGGCATTCTGGCGCTAGGTTCCGTCCTGGGCGGCATCACGCTGGGGCTCATTGGCCGCGAGCACGCCAAGCGCACCGGGTCGCCGTTGGCCCTCATCGGCGTCATTGCCAACGGCGCACTCTTGGCCGTGTATGGCGTGCTGACCATCGTGGGACTGTCGAGTTAGAGACGAGGAGCGACGTTATGGGGATGATCACCATCGAGGTCTGGGACGCCACCGGCAGCAAGAAGCAGCTGGTCGAGGTCCCCGACGACGCGCCGGTCAACCGGATCCTGGTCGTGCTCATCGAGAAGATGAAGCTGCCGCTGCAGAGCCCCGACGGGCAGCTGATGAGCTACAAGTTCCACCACAAGGCTTCGGGGCGGCAGCTGCTGGACAACCAGACCCTCGTCCAAGCCGAGGTCAAGCCCGGGGATGTGCTGCGCCTGCAGCCGGAGATCACGGCGGGGGCCGGTCTTGACCGACGCTGACCGCTTCTCCCGGTTCGAGCTCATCGAGTGGTGGCGGCAGGACCTGCTCTCCCAGGCGCGGGTGGTGGTCATCGGCGCCGGCGCCCTGGGCAACGAGGTAGTCAAGGACTGCGCGCTGCTCGGGGTCGGCCACCTGGTGGTGGTGGACTTCGACCGCGTCGAGGTCTCGAACCTGCCGCGCGCGGTGCTCTTCCGGCCGGCCCACGCCGGAGCCAGCAAGGCCCAGGCGGCGGCGGCCGCGGCCCGTGACCTTTTTCCCGATGTGCGCGCTACCGCCCTCGACGCAGACGTCGTACACGGCATCGGCCTCGGGCTGTTCCGTTGGGCGAGCTTGGTCATCGGCGCCGTCGACAACCGCGAGGCCCGCCTGGCGGTCAACCGCGCCTGCTACCGCGTCGGCACACCGTGGATCGACGGGGCCATCGAGGCGCTCTCCGGCGTGGCGCGGGTGTTCATGCCCCCCGAAGGCCCCTGCTACGAGTGCTCCATGAGCGAGCTCGACTGGCGGCTGCTCTCCGAGCGCCACTCCTGCAGCCTGCTCAACCGCCAGCTCGTGGCCGCCGGGAAGGTGCCCACCACTCCGACCACCGCCTCGGTCATCGCCGGCATCCAGTGCCAGGAGGCCCTCAAGCTGCTGCACGGCCGGACTTCGGCGCTGGCGGGCGGCGGCTTCGTCTTCGACGGCGTCTCGCACGGCTCGTACTGCGTTAGTTACCCGCGTAAGCCCGACTGCATGAGCCACGAGCCACTCGCAGAGGTCACGCAGACTGGCGCCGGCGCCTCCACGACCACCGCCCGCCAGGCCCTGGGCTGGGCACGCGCCGCGCTCGGGCCCCGCGCGCGGCTGGTCTTCGCCCGCGAGCTGCTGCTCGGCCTGGACTGCGCCGCCTGCGGGACGCACGAGCGGATGCTGCGGCCCCTGCAGGCGGTGAGCGAGGCGCAGGAGCCCTGCCCCGGCTGCAGTGCGCGCCGGGCTCCGCGCCTGTACCACTCGCTGGACGGCAGCGAGGACTTCCTCGACCTCCCCTTGTCTGGGCTGGGAGTGC
>JACRCT010000746.1 GCA_016218885.1 Deltaproteobacteria bacterium
CGCGCCGGGAGGGCGGCGAAGGTGAGGCCGCACAGGGCGAGGCTGAAGTAGAGGCAGCGCAGCATAGTCGCGACAAGCGGCCGGCCCGTTGGTCGTCCGGTTGCTCGAAAAGGCCCGGCGAGTGTATCTCTGCCGTTCCGCACCGGGCAAGAAACCATCCGCACATCCAGTAATTTCCATCGGGGGGCCGTCAAGGCCCCTTTCCCCTGTCGGCAAGGGGGCCGAACGCCCGACTTCCCCTGTGTTCTGGAGGCCTTGTGCGCCCCAGTGCTCTTCGGTGCTCTAGAAGGTGCGCCCCATCAGCTCGCCGCACACGATCGGCCGGAATGGGTCGTTCGAGCGGACCCTCATGCACACCCGGACCGTCTGGACCGTGAAGCAAGTCCCGCCGTCCGGGGCGCTTCCGCCGCTGCAGAAGGCACCCGGCGAGTAGCGAACCGTCCCCACCACCCTTTCGGTGGTGCCATCGGGAGGCGCCACCGGAATGTCCACCGGCTCCGGCTCGGTGTCCCAGGAGAACAGGGCACACTCAGGGAGCGCGGAGGTGGCGCACGTCGCGCGCTGCTCGCAGCCGGTGTTGCAGTCCTCCGGGCCAAGCCCCTCGACGATCTCGACCCCGTCCACGTGCAGCGGTCCCTGGCCGATGTTGAAGACCTTGTAGTCCTTGGGCTGAGGGACCGTGACGTCCCAGTAGACGTTGTCGGCCTTCACCAGCCCGACCTTGGAGTACCCCTTGAGATCGATGAAGAAGCTCGACGAGCGCGGGCCGGAGCCGGCCTTGACGCTGATCGCTCCACGATCCGCCAGGTCGCCCGGGCTGCTGCCCTGAGGAGGACAGTGGAACGTGGGCGAGAAGGAGATCTCCATCGACTGCTGGATGGGAGGGTTCGGCTGCTGCGGCGTCGCGTCCTCGGGAAGCTTCTCCCCGAACTTCGCAGGGGCGAAGGTGAAGTCCGGCTCGAACTCGGGCTCGGAGAGCCCACAGGGATTGCGTCCCGCCGTCAGATCGGCCGCCTGGGCGCCCGCCGCATTGGCCAGGCCGAAGAGCTCCACTGGCAGGTTGCCCTCGTTCTTGATCGTCACGCTCGCCTTGCGCGTCGCTCCATCGTCCAGCGAGCCGAAGTCGAGCTCGGTGGGCGAGAAGGCCAGGCGCGCCGGGACCGCGTGGCCGAGCACGTGGATCGACACCCGCGGCTTGGTCGGCGAATCGTTGACCACCACCACGCTCGCGCCGTGGTTCTCGGTGTCGGTGGCGTTGGGCGTGGTCGGCGTGTAGGTCACCAGGACGGTGGCCTCCTCCCCTACTGCGAGCTCCGCCTCGGAGGTGCAGGTCCCGTCGTCGTGCTCCACGCAGGCTGCAAAGGGAGCCGACACCTCGATGGCGTCGACCAGGGTCCGCCCGCCGCCGATGTTCTTGAGCGTCGCGGGCCGGGTCAAGGTCTCGCCGATGGCGAGGATGCCGAACTGGATGTCCGATTCGAAGGTGAGCTCACCCTCGGAGAGGTTGGTCTTGAGGCCTCCACAGTCGCAGGCGGCCAGGGCCAGCAGAGCTCCACAGCACAGGATCTTTCGCATGGGTGTCCGTCTCATCATCGGGGCAGGGAGGGTCTGGTCCAGGCTCGGCAGGATTAATGGCCCACAGGCTATCAGCCCGCGACCTGAGCGTCCTCCCTCCTGAGGGCATGGGCGTCCCCACCGCAAAGCCCTCACTTGAGGAGGCTCGCTTCCGAATCCAGGACGGGCCGAGGGTAGGCCTTTCAGAACTCTGGCTTGAGCTCGCGGGTCATCAGGTCGACCACGGCCTGCCGGGCAGGTTTGTCCTCGAACAGGATGCGGTAGACCTCACGGGCGATCGGCAGCTCGATCCCGATCTTGTCGGCGAGGTGCACGGCGCTGGTCGCGGTCTTGACTCCCTCGGCGACGGTGCGCTTGTCCTTGAGCGCCTCGCTCAGCTTGACACCCTGGCCCAGCGCGAGCCCGAGCTGCCGGTTGCGCGAGAGCTCGCCGGTGCAGGTCAGCACCAGGTCCCCCAGCCCGGACAGGCCGGCCAGCGTCATCGGGTTCGCCCCCCGGCGCACCGCGGCGCGGGTGATCTCCGCCAGGCCTCGGGTGATGAGCGCGGCGCGGGCGTTGAGGCCGAAGCCCAGCCCGTCGGCGCAGCCGGCGGCGATGGCCACCACGTTCTTGAGCGCGCCGCCCAGCTGCACGCCCACCACGTCGGTCGACGTGTAGACGCGGAAGCGATCGGTCGAGAAGGCCTTCTGGACCTCGCGTGCCAGGCGCTCCCAGAGCGACGCCACGGTCACTGCCGTGGGCAGCCGCAGCGCGACCTCCTTGGCGAAGGAGGGCCCGGAGAGCACGGCGAGGTAGGGGTGGCGCTCCACGGGGAAGACGTCCTCCAGGACCTCGGTCATGGTCAGCAGCGTCTCGTTCTCGATGCCCTTGGCCACGGTGACGATGGGGATGTTGGGGGGCAGTAGCGACTTGAGGCTGGCCGCGACGTCGCGGGTGGCGTGGGAGGGCGCCGCCAGCACGACCATCTCCGCCCCGTGGACCGCCTCGGCCTGGTCGTCTGTGGCGATGACCTCCGCCGGCAGGGGGATGCCTGCGAGGTAGAGAGGATTCTGGTGGCGCTCGTTGACCGCTGGGACGATCTCCGGCTCGCGCGCCCACAAGCGCACCGCGTGGCCGTTGCTGGCCAGGCATCCGGAAAGCGAGGTGCCGAATGCTCCTGCTCCGATGACAGCGACGCGCATGAGACGAGCCTCCGCCTTAAGAAAGATGGGGCGGGAATAGAGCAGGACGACTCCAGCCAGGCAAGCGGCGGGCGGGGCCATCTGGCGCCTCCGTCGCTAGGTTTCCTGCTTCAGGGGGACCGATCTCGCCGCGGACGAGCGGGCGCTCTTTCGGGTATAAGGAGTGCTCCCTGCCGCCGCGAGGCGCAATCCAGAGGGAAGCCATGGCCAAACGCGACATCGACGACGATCGACCCAAGCGCTCCTGGCGCGAGGTCGACAAGATGCGCGACAAGGGCGGCAGCGCCCGCCAGCGGCAGGAAGACCGTGCGCAGGAGCGGCTACAGCGCTCACCCGTGTACGAGCAGTACAAGGCCAAGGTCTCCAAGCTGCTCGGCGGAGAGGATCTGCCGGACATGGTGCGCGAGAAGCTCGATCCCTCCGGAGCCCTCAAGGCCCGCGACGACCTGCTCAAGAAGATCAAGAAGGTGGCCACCGAGGACCGTAAGGCCTGGGCAGAGGCCGTCACCGAGTTCGTCGACAAGTTCGATATGCCCGAGGACGCCTATCTCCTCGTGGATCTGCTGGACCATCCCAAGGACCGCGTGGTGGAGAAGTCCCTCGACCAGCTCGAGGTGCTCGCCAAGGCCGGGGCGCTCACCGGCAGCAAGTGCCCCAAGTCGATCGACCAGCGCCTGCGCAGCCTGGAGATGATGGGCTCCGATCCCGACGTGCAGGCGAAGGCGAAGGGGCTGCGGGAGAAGCTGAGAGGCTAGCGGCAGGACTCTCCCTTCACGCAGCAGATGGTAGCTTCGACTGCTCCCCCATGACTCGCTGGGCTCCCAGATCAGTCGACGTCCCGGTGTCCCACGGCTTGCTCGAAGGCCTGCTTCAAGAGCCCGAGAACCCCTCCTTCGCCGCCGTGGCCTGCCACCCGCACCCGCTCTACGGCGGGACGATGAACAACAACGTCATCTACCGGGTCGCCCGAGGGCTCTACGACGCAGGTGGAGCGGTGCTGCGCTTCAACTTCCGCGGAGTGGGCCGGTCCACCGGGGCGTACGCGAACGCCATCGGCGAGCAGGAGGACGCCATCGCCGCGCTCGACTTCCTCTCCGCCCGCCAGCCTTCCCTGCCGCTGTGGATGGCCGGCTTCTCGTTCGGCGCGCGCGTGGGGCTGGACGTCGGCGCTCGCGACCCGCGGGTCGTCCGGCTCCTCGGAGTGGGGCTCGCCCTCACCGTCTTCGACCTGTCCTTCCTCTACCCGGTGACCAAGCCCAAGGCCTTCATCCAGGGCGAGGCCGACGAGTTCGGCGCCGGCCCCCAGGTCGAGGAGCTCGTGGCGCGAATGGCCGAGCCCAAGCGGCTGGAGATAGTCTCCGGAGCGAGTCACCTCTTCCCCGGCAAGCTGCCCGAGCTCGAGCAGGCCATCGGTCGGGGAGTCGCCTTCCTCCAAGACGCTCGTTGAGCCGCTCGTCAGCCGGCGTCGGTCACTTCAATGCCAACGGATAGAGGGCCGATTCTCCTGCCGAGCACACCGGCGCCGTCGACGGCCTTTGGACCTCGACCGCGCTCCCGTACCTCATCCTCTCCCCGACGAAGAGGTACTGCGGGGCAGGCGGCGGGCGTGCGAGGATCTCGTCGTTGAGGCTGATGTGCGGATGTGCGGATGTGATGGCTCGGCCGGTGAGCGCCGGAATCCACTGGGTCGCGTCGCCGTAGGCTCCGTGGATCACCGCGTCCCCTGGCACCTGCGACTCGAGACACCTGATCGCTTCCAGGTCGTGCTCGGTCGCCATCGGCTGGGCTCGTTGGTAGAACCGGCCGTGAGCCAACGCCGCGAGGACAAGGACACCTGCCCCCACCAGTTGGCCCGCGCGGCGGCTACGCACATACAGGCCCTCCAGCGCCCAACCCAATAGCGGCACTGTCGCGACCGTGAGCAGGGGCGAGAAGCGCAATGGATAGACCAGCACGCCCAGCTTCGGGATGGACGGTCCGAGCGCCAGCAGCGCGGCGATGGCCACGACCGACACCGTGACCCACGCGAGCCTCTTTCTCCCTTCCGAAGTCGGCAACAGGGCCCCCGAGGCCGCCAGGCACATGACCACCCACGGCCAGCCCAGCACCTTCGGCAACGCCGGCCAGATCGTCACCATGAAGAGGGCCTTGGGCCCCTCCAGCACGCGCTCGACGCTCTGCTGATAGGCCGCCACCCAGTCGCTTTCGGCACGAGAGATCTCGGGCCCGCCCAGGTACAGGGCCAGGGCCCCGGCGACGGCCATCGTCACCACCGCGCTCACGGTCAGCAAAGCCGCGCTCGAGGGTCTCTCGCGGCCCGCCAGGCTCCGCGCGATCACGACGAGGAACGCCGTGCCCCCTGCGAGCGCGCCCGTGGGGTGAGTGGCGAGCGCTCCGAGCACCAGCACGCCCGCCATGGCTCCGATCCTCCAAGGCCTGCCCTCGCCCGACCAGGCGCGGCTCAGCAGCGCCGCCGCGAGGAGCGAGAGACCGAAGGCGAGCGCAGTGGGATTGCCACCCCAGCCGAAGAAGGACTGCGTGTTCATCACGGTCGCCGTATGCAGCTCGCGCGGGCCCGCCTGCCAGGCCGCGTCCTCGACCAGCACGGGGAAGTATTCGAGGAAGAAGGCATCGCGCAGGGTGGATTCGACGCACACGTTC
>JACRCT010000747.1 GCA_016218885.1 Deltaproteobacteria bacterium
GGACCTACACCATCCGCTGCAAAGCGCCGAACTGGAGCTGGAGCCTGCCCCTCCCCGCCGGCACCTATGACTTCAGGGTCTCCCGCGGCAGCTACGCGGCAGCGGCCCGCGTCAATCTCCTTCCCCTCGAATACCTCGCTGCAGAAGGGGTGAACGTTTCAGAGCCGTTGAACGACTTGGTCCTCGACGAGGAGCCGGGCCTCACCGTCTCCGGCATGGTCACGATCAATGGCGAGACGCCGACCAAGGACTCGGCCTACTGCAGCGACTCCAGAAACCTCGAGGACTCCATTGCCGTCGTCAGCTTCTTGGAGAAGGCCAAGGGCTACGCGGGGACCTACACCATCCGCTGCAAAGCACCGAACTGGAGCTGGAGCCTGCCCCTCCCCGCCGGCACCTATGACTTCAGGGTTTCCCGCGGCAGCTACGCGGCAGCGGCCCACGTCAATCTCCTCCCCCTCGACTACCTCGCTGCGGCGAATGTCGTCATCCCATGATTCGCTTCACCTGGCGCGGCTTGTGTGGAAGCCGGGAGACCACCACCGCTGGAGACGGCTCCTGCATCCAGCTCAAGCCGCGGGCGGACGGGACCCATTGCCCCGGAGGCGTGTGCATGGCGGGCTCGTGTTGCCCTGCCTCGCTGGCCACCTGATGCTGTGCGGCGCCCCTGATGACCGAGTTCCCCTGGGAGATCCTCCGCCTCGAGAACCTGGAAGAGCTCGACAACACGCCCGTCGTCGACCTCCCACGGGCGCTCGCGAAGCTTCCCATACTGAAGAAGGTTCGTGCCTCCCCGAACGGTTCTCCGTCGACTACCTCGCTGCAGCGAGTGTCCTCATCCAATGACAGGAAGATCGAGGCGCAGATCGTCGTCGAGAATCTGGAGGAAGGCCGCCGCGCAGGCCTGCCCTCCGCCCGAGGGGTACCACCGGCGCTTGGGACACGCTGCTAGCATGGCCCGGACGAATTCACGCGCACACAACCTCGGCAATGGCGTTCAAGGGAGGGGGCCGGCATGGCCAAGCAGCACGTCCTGTCCAAGTGCTTCGATGCCGAGCTCGCCTATGCGCTCGCGAAGCTGTCCCACGCGGGTCTCGACGTCGTCACCCCAAAGGTCCTGAGGGCGCTCCAGACGCTCGACTGGGAAGCAGCCGCGCGACAAGCCGTTCAAGAGCTCGAGAGGTACTTCAAGGATTTTCGATGGGAGAAGCCGGTCGGGACTTGGGACGTCTGCTGGAGTGACGGAGACGACGCCGGGATCGAGCTGGACTACTCATCGAGCAACGACCCCGAAACGGCGTTCGAGGACGGCTGCTTCGACAACCGGTGCGTGATCGACTTCTCGACGGCGTTCAAGAAGATCTGGCCCGCGAAGAATCTCTCGGGCCCCGAGCACTGGGCGATGGAGCTCGGCAGCGAGGTAGAGACCTTCAAGAGCGTCTTCCTGACGCTGGCAGAGGACGCGCTGCTGCGCGCCATCGAGACCAAGGCTTTCAAGCGGATCGATGTGCGAAGTCCCTTCTACCTGCAGAGCGCGCTCTGGCACGACGGCGAGCGGCTGGCTTTCTTCTGCAGCGGCAAGGCCATCAGGCGACCGTTGCGCAAGCCTTTCGTGCCCCCGAAGGCCAAGCCAACGAAGCCGAGGACGCTTCAGATCCTCGGGCGGGAGTACAGCCCCTCGAGCGACAAGCAGATCGTGTTTCATTACGAGCGCGCCCTGAAGTCGCTTCCCGACGACGTCGGAGAGTTGGGCAACCTCGAGGAGATCGTGATCTGCGACTGCGGTCTCAAGGCGCTCCCTGCGTCGATCGCGCGACTCGGCAAGGTCCAAAACGTCGACCTGACGCACAATCGATTCGAGCAATTCCCGGAGAGCCTCTGCGGCCTCCAAGGGCTGAGGACCCTCAGCCTCGGGCGCAACGGACTCAAGTCGGTCCCTGACGCCATCGGACGCCTCAAGAAACTTCAAGTGCTGGACCTCGACCAGAACCAGCTCGAGATCCTTCCGGAGGCGATCGGCGGCCTGGGGATGCTGAAGGCGCTCTCGTGCGGGGATCGCATGAAGAGCCTGCCCGCCTCCATCGGCGGATTGCGGCGGCTCGAGGAGCTCCTCGTCCGCGGTCCGCTCGCGGGGCTTCCGCCGGGCTTCTCGGGCCTCGAGCGGCTGAAACGCCTGAAGCTGTACGGCGCCTTGATGGCCGAGTTCCCCCGGGAGATCCTCCGCCTCAAGAACCTGGAAGAGCTCGAGCTCGGCGACACGCCCGTCGCAGAGCTTCCGCCGGCGCTCGCGAAGCTTCCCAGACTGAAGAGGGTTCGTGCCTCCCCGAACCGGTTCTCCGTCGGCTATCGCGCCAAGCTGCGAAGGCTCTTCGGCGACCGACTCTTCGTCGGATATGACACGGACCCGAGCTCGTTCCTCCCGGGCGCTACTTGAGTTGGCTGCGCGCGCCCCTGGTGCGCGAGAGAGTGGATGCCATCCGAGCGCTGGCGCGCGAGCAGCGCCTCGACCTCCGGGCGATCATCTCGACGGTGCATTCGGGGAGCGCCGCCCGGGGGCGCGCTCATTCGCTCTCGCAGGCGCCGGGAGGCTTGCAGCGCCCGTTCACCCAGATCGTGTCGGGGCAGCACTCGTTGAAAGCCGCGCTCTCCACCCCACACTCCGTGACACCGCTCGCAGACAGAGAGATGCATGCTCCGCTCGCGCTCCCCGAGCAGGAGCAGGCGCCTCCGAAGTAGCTCGGGATGCACGTCCGCTGCGTCGCGCAGATCGCCGCGCCACAGCAGTCTGCCTTGGTCGTGCACGGCGAGCCCTCGCCACCGCAACTCGGCGGGCTGGTGGTGGGACAAGCGCAGCCCGCGGCCGGTCGTGGACCCTCGGCCGATCCAGCATCCTTGGCAGGCGGGGGCGCTCCGCCGTCAGCGGCGGCCACGGCGCATGCTCCGCCTCTGCAGATCCCGCCAGGGCAAGGCGTGCCATCGGGGGCCGCACCCGGAGACTGGCATTGGCCACTCGCCGGATCGCAGGTCCCAGCGAGCAGGCAGACCCCCGGAGCCGTTGAGCAGTCCAGCAAGCCCCGGGGAACGCAGGCTCCGCCCTGGCACTCGTCCAGAGTGCATGCCGTGGCGCCACAGCGCGTCCCGTCCTGCTTGGGCACGCGGACGCATCCTCCGGTGCCATCGCACGCCGCTTGAGCGCTGCAGGAGTCTGGGGTGCACGAGTACGAGGAGCCTTGGCAGGTCCCGCTGCTGCAGCGGTCGGTGTGAGTGCAGGAGTCCCCGTCGTCGCACCCACTGTCGTCAGGGGCGAGCTGGTACGAGCACGTGCCGAGGACCGGGTCGCAGCGCGGCGAGGTGCGGCACGCCAGCGCTGGGCAGTCCTCGTCCCGCTGGCAGCTGCAGGCAACGGCAGTGGGCGTGCACGCGCCGGCGAGACAGCGGTCGCCCGTCGTGCAGCTCCGTCCGTCATCGCAGGAGGTCCCCGTGGTCGGCGAGCACAGGCCGTCCACGGAGGCACCCGAGGCGACGGTGCAGGCGCGGCACCCCTCGTCGCAGGCGCTGTCGCAGCACGTGCCCTTCACGCAGTGCCCGGTGCCGCATTGGCTTGCGGCAGCGCAGGGCTGCCCCGGCGACAGCAGGCCGAGATCCCAGCGCTCGGCGCTCGCCGGCCCTCCGGCGGTCGCGAGCACGTCACCGTCCAGGAGCACCGCCGCGCCTGGGGCGGCGCGCGCCTCCAGCAGCTCCTCGGACACGGTCCACTGGCTCGTCAGGCCATCGAAGAGGGCTACGGCCTTCACCGCGGGTCCGTTCGAACCTCCCAGACCAAGCGCCCGGCCGTCGGGCAGGGTGACCAGGGCCAGCTGGGTGCTCGCCGTGGGCATGGACGGCGGCTCGGTCCATTGCCCCGTCGCCGGATCGAAGAGGTCCGCCCGTGCGGTCACCCCGTCGGAGGTGACCCCGCCGGCGACAAGAACCCGACCATCGCCCAGGCGCGAGGCCGCGTGGTTCTGGACCGCGAAGTGGAGATCTCCGGCGGAGGAGAACTGCTTGCTCGAGGGGTCGTAGAGCTCTGCCGAGGCCAGCCGCGAGCTGGCTGTCACGGCGGCTCCGCCTGCGACCAGGACGCGCCCGTCCGCGAGAGCGGTCGCGCTGAAGTCCGTCCGTCCCTTGGCCATGCTCCCGACCGCGGCCACTGCGCCCGTCGATGGGTCGAATTCCTCGGCGACCGTGCTCTCGGCATTGGCGGGCTGCGTCGTGGCCCCGCCGACGAGGAGCACGCGCCCACTGGCCAAGGAGACTGCGCGCAAGCCCCAGCGCGCGACGCTCAGCCTCCCCGTCGCAGACCAGCGGTCGCTCGTCGGGTCATAGGTCTCCAGGGTGTCCAGAGCCGCGTCGGTGGCGCCCAATCCACCGGCGACGAGGACATGCCCGTCCGGGAGCAGTACGGCGGCGTGAAGCATGCGCGCGACGGACATGGGGGCAGCGGCCCGCCAGCTGTTGAGCGCGGGGTTGTAGATCTCCGCGCTGGCATGACGCCCATTGGCCAGGTCGTTGCCCCCGGTGACCAGCACCTCGCCGTTGGCCAGTCGCGTGGTGGTGTGGCTCAACCTTCCGACCGCCATGGCTCCGGCAGGGGCCCAGACCGGGTCCACCAAGAGCCAGCCATCGGTCCGGGGAGCGACGAGCTCGATGCGATCGGCCCGGGCCAACAGGCGCACCGGAACGATGGAGCCGTCCTGGGCCTGGGCCTCGGGGGCGCTGACGACGAAGCGCGCAACGCCGGCGGCGTCGAGCAACTCCACCGACGCGCCATACTGCCGCAGCCGGGCGCCCTGCACCTGCCACCACACGCGTTCAGGGTGAGCACCGTCGACGAGCAGGTGCTCCTCGAGCCATCCACCAGGGGCTCGGGTGAAGAAGGAGGCGCCGCCATCCTCTCGAGAGTAGGCGACCGCTCCGCCCTCCCTCAGCGCCTCGCCGTAGATGCCGGCTTCGAAGACCGTGACCGACAGCGCCCTGCCGGGCTCTCCGAAGGCGAATCCTTGCTCGGCCCGGGCGGGCAATTCGAAGCCGCTCAGGAGGTGCCGGCCGTCCTCGTCCGGAGGAAGGGAGCCCGCGAAGAGGCGTGCAGCGGCGCGCGGGAAGAATGCCCGGGTGCGCGATACGCCTGGGTGCTCTGACCGACGCCCTACTTGGACGCCGAGCGACAAGAGCACCACGACCGAAAGCCCGACGACTCGTCCACCCGGCCATCTCTTCGCTCGCATACCGCCCCACCTCGACTGCGGCCCCTCGACGCAGGGCCAGAGGATGGCATGGTGCAGGCTTGTGCGACAAAGCCGAACCCCCGCGGGCACCAGCCTCCTGACATCGCCACGGCGATCGTTCCTGTGGGCGCCTGTGACGGCAGGCCGGCTGCCGAGCAGACGACGAGGTCCGAAGACCTCGTGGCTCCGCGTCGCAGGACTCGCGCAACCAGCGGCACGGCCACGGCTCGCCCAACCCTCGGGCCTTGAACCTCGAGGCCCAGCAAGGTCGAGGGCACTCGACTCACGCCGGCTCGCCCGCTTCCTGCCTGGCAGGTACGCCCCTGGCCGACTGGGAGCTTCCCTGAGGATTTGGTGCTGTCCCGGCGTTGCGGGGACCGCCCGATGGCTCTCCAGCGACAGGAGAGAGCGCCTGGACGATGCGCTCGGCCCACTGCCCGGCGCCTTCCACGGAGAGCGCCACCAGGTCGTAGCAATGACCTTCCAGGGCCAGGATTAGTGGAGCCCGCCGGGCCCCAGTGACGAACCAGAACTCCCGCCGCATCCGCCCCTCCTGGCGCGAGTAGTAGGTGCCGGCCTTGATCAGGCCCGGCACGTGGAGGCCCGGAAGCCGCAGGGACCCCAGCCCGCGCGCTGGCCACTCCACGGCCGCCCGGCGGATTTGGGCCAGGGGGATGCGGATGGTCGAACCCAGGCGCACCGCTCCCAGCCGCTCCAGGGGCGAGAGGCGGATTTCGAGGGTGTTGGCGTCGAGGCTCAGCTCCATGACGTTCCTTCCTTCCTTCGAATCCGGTGCGAGGGGGAGACGGGTCAGACGCAGGCGAGGAGCAACAGCTTCGACACCACCTCGGCCACGAGCAGGGCCCCGACCAGCGAGAAGGCCAGCCTTGCTCCACGCAGCCCCGAGGCGGTGCGATAGGCGAGGGTCAGAGCGGTGAAGAAGAGGCCGGTTCCCGGCAGGGCGATGGCGACCAGCACGGCGACCGACGACGGGTCGATCGCCGGCGGGGTGAGGCGGGCCATTCGGTCGGCGAAGGGCAGCAGCGCGGCCGCGGTCACCAGGAGCCAGCCCCGAGCCAGGCCCACGCCGTTGAGGAAGTCCACGAACCGCACTTGCCCGGCCAGGAGCCGGGCCGCTCCCCAGAGGACCGCTGCCAGGACCGGCCAGGCCACCACTTGATCGGCGAGGGCGGTCCACAGGGGCACCGGCTGCGCTCCCAGGTGCAGGTCGAAGGCGCCATCGAACCGTATCCCCAGGCGGGACAGCCCCAGGCCCCCCACGGCGAACAGCGAGGAGGCGGCGAGCGAGACGGGGGTGCTCGCTCTGGACAGCGGATCGAGGAGCGTGCGCCACGCCGCTTTGCGCGGCCGCTCCAGCTTCTTGAGCAGCCCGTTGGCCTCCTCCGGGGAGATCTCGCCCTTGGCCACCATCTCGAGGACTTGCTCGCGGGTCATGACCCGAGCTCCTTGAGCTGCTCGGTGGCTTGCGCCACGCTCAGCTCGCCGGCAGCCAGTGCGTCGAGGATCGCTTTGCGGCGATGCTCGCGGGTCTCCTCGGCGCTGGGGGTGAGCTTGGCGATGATCTCGTTGAGCCGGTTGCGCACGGTCGGGTAGGAGACCTTGTGCAGCCGGCCCATCTCCTTGAGGCTCCCCGCGCTGCGCACGAAGTCGAGGACGAACGCGAGCTCCTCCCGACTCAACTGCACCAGCGCCGGAAGCTCGAAGTGGCCATCGAGCTGCATCGCGCAACCCGGGCAACTCATCCGCGATACCTCGAGCGCCGAACCGCAGCCGGGGCACTCCGTGGGAAGTCTGGCCACTGCCCGCTCCTTTGGCTGACCTTGAATTGAAATAATATTAAGCTGCGACTAGCTTTTGTCAACCAGTGCATCCGTTTATGAACCACAGAAGGAGTTTATGTTTGTGCCTGCATGAGCTTTGCTCATGTTTGACGCAGGTTCGACCGCCAGGCAGGCACGGGCGCCGGATCGCTGCAACCATCGGAAAGA
>JACRCT010000748.1 GCA_016218885.1 Deltaproteobacteria bacterium
GATGGCCGGGCTGACCCGAACGCCGCTGCTCTTCGCGGGCGTCTTCTTCCTCGCCGAGGCGGTCTGGCCCGCGGGCACGCTCTCCCTGGAGGAGGCCCTGCGGGACTGGAAGCCCAAGCTCAGGAGGCTGGCGCTCTTCGCCGCGGGGGCGGCGCCGCTGGGGCTCGCCCACGCCTGGTTCAACTGGGCCCGCTTCGGCAACCCCACCAAGTTCGGGCATGAGTTCTTCTGGAACAACCGCGTCAACGCCGACATCACCAAGTGGGGCTTGTTCGACTACCACTACCTGGAGCGCAACCTCCACGCCGCCTTCACCATGTTGCCGACGCTCCAGTGGAAGACCTTCCAGATCGCGGGGGTCTCCTTCAACGGGCCCGCGGTGGGCTACGACCCCCACGGCCTGAGCCTCTTGGTGACGACGCCGCTGCTGCTCCTGCTGCTGTGGCCCAAGCAGAAGCCGCGGCTGCATCGCGCGCTCTGGCTCACCGTGGCCGTCACCGCCATCCCCGGGTTCTTCTACCAGAATGACGGTTACATGCAGTTCGGCTTCCGCTTCAGCCTCGACTACACCCCGTTCCTGGTCATGCTGCTGGTGCTCGGGGGCTGGTCCTTCCGCAGCCGGCTCTTCGGTGCGCTCGCGCTGCTGGGGCTCGTGGTCAATACCTGGGGCGCCGTGGCCTTCCGCGGCTTCTCCTGGTAGCGGGCGGCCGGGATGCGTCTGTTGTGGAGACCGCTGCTGCTGCACCTGGGCGCGACGGCGTTCTTCGCCTGGGCCGGGTGGCGTCTGTGGCTCGAGGCGCCACAGCTGCGCGCCTGGCAGATGTGGACTGAGCGGGCGCTCGCGGTCGCGTCGGGGCTGCTGGTCTTCATCTCCATCCGCGCGCTCGTCGCGCTCGCGGTCACATGGCCGAGCGCGGTGGTGCGGGGACGCCGGACCTCCGGCGACTACCTCTCCGCGCTGGGGGCGGTGCTCGTGCTCGCCTTTGTCGCCGTGCGCGCCCTGGGCGAGTCTGCCCCCCGGCACGCACTGGTCGCCTTCAGCATCGGCTTCGCGGTCTGGGTGATCGCCGTGACCTTCGACCTCCTCCCCCGGCTCTACCTGGGCGAGCACCGCGTCAGCGACATGCTGGGCCGAGGTACCGCCTATTCCGCTCTGGAATGGTTCCAGGTCTCGGGCGGCCCGCGGCGCGCGGTGCTCGAGGTGGGGCGAGCCGACCGGGTGGTGATGCGGGCGCGCGCGATTGGCTCCGATGCCGATTTGGCGGGGGCGCTGCTTTTGAAGAAGGGGCTGCGCGAGCGGCAATAGATAGGGGCGGCAGCCTCACGGGACCTTGTAGCGCACCATGACCTCTGCGTAGTCCAGGGCGATCTCGGCGAGCGCTCGGCCATTTCCGTAGCGGGGAGTCACCGCCAGGTTGAGGTATTGCTCCTGGTCGGGGAACTCGAACAAGCGCCACATGCGGGCCGTGTCAGAGGTCTGCCATTGCATCGTTCCCGGCGAGGACGGGATGCTGGTCGTGTCCGTGCGCTGGGTCTTCCAAAGGCCGTCTTCCCAGATTCGCAGTTGGAATCCGGAGTAGGAGATCGAGCCGGAGCCGCTGGTTCCTCCGGCATCTACCCGTACGGAGATCGACTGGAAGGCCGGCGTTGACGAGAGAGCGGCCGACCCGAATGACACCTTCATCTGGAATCCTGGCTGTGAGGAGTAGCCTCCATTCCATTCCCAGTTGTCATTCCCCGGCGAGCCAGTTCCGATTCCTCCCTGGACGAGCATGAGGCTCCGGGCGCTGTCAAAGACCGCGGCGTGTCGGCTGCGCGCATTGAGCGTCTCGAAGCTCTCTGCCTGGAACCGTCTCAACCAACTCGTCCCGTTCCACTCCCAGGTATCGTTCAGCGCTCCCTCGACTTCATTCGCTCCGCCGTAGAGCATTACCCGGCGGCGCTGGCTGTCGTAGACCAGGCTCTGCCCGTAGCGCGCGGACGGATTGCCATCGCCCTCGGGATCGGTCGGCGTGACGCTCGCCCACGTGCCTGCGACCGCGCCGGAGGGTCCGGTCCATTCCCAGACGCTTGCGTCCACAGAGGCGCAACCGCTGTCCAGGCACCCGCCGAAAAGAACGGTCTTCTGACGGACCGAGTCGAAGGCCATGGCGCTCCAGAACCGCGCAGGAGGAGAAGTCGCCGGAGCGCTCTTCACCCAGGCTCTGGTGCTCCCATTCCATTCCCAGGTGTCGGCCAGAGGCAGCCCGGAGCTCTGACCACCGAACAGGACCGTGCGGCCGCGGATGCTGTCGTAGGCCAGGGCGTGCCGCGTGCGCGCCGCGGGATTCCCGTCGCCTTCGGTGTCGGTGAGCCGGCAGAAGCTGCTGGTGGTCGTGCACTTGGCCCAGCTGCCCTCGTGGGTGGTCTCGTTCTTGTTCCACACCCAGGTGACGCCACAGGTCCTCCCCGACACTCCATCACAGAACGTGAGCGGGTCTCCGACAGTTCCGCCGAAGAGGACGATCTTTCCGGTCGAATCCAACGCCATCGCATGCCCGTAGCGCATCGTGGGTGCACCATCTGCCTCCGGGTCCGTGAGGACGCAGGTCCCGCTGGTCGTCGTGCACTCCGCCCAGTTGAGGCCATCGAACTCCCAGGTATCGCTCAGCGCGAGGAATGTCCCGTTAATGCTCCCGCCGAAGAGGAGGGTTCGACTTCGCGCGCTGGAGAACGCCATGAAATGGTCGCACCTGCCACTGGGGTTCCCATCGTCGTCCGGAGGGTCGGCGTCCTTGGGGGATCTCTGCGTCCACGTGCTGCCGTTGTACTCCCAGGTCGAGCTCCCATTCGACGAGCCACCAAAGAGGACCATCCTCTTGCGAGCGCTGTCATAGGCTGCGGCGTGACCGAGCTGTGCCTGCCCAGGGTCGGCGGGGGTCCTCTTGACCCAAGCCGTGCCGGACCATTCCCAGGTCCCCGAGCAGGTCCCTCCACCAGAGCCGTCGCAGTCGGAGCTGCCGTCAAAGCCCCCGTGCAGCACCGCCGCTCCACGCTCGATGTCGAAGACCATCACGTGCCTCCAGCGGGCGCTCGGAGAGGTCGCGGCCGTCCGCGAATACCAGGAGGTTCCGTCGTATTCGCTGGTTCCAGCTCGATAGCTGCTGCACGCGACATCGCTGCATCCACCGAAGAGCGTGACGAAACCACGGGCTGAGTCATATGCCATCGCGTGGCCCACACGCGGCGCCGGGATGCTGCCGCCCGGGGCGATCTCGGCCCAATCGGAGCCATTCCACTCCCAGGTGTCGGAGAGCGCGGCGCCGCCAAAGCCGCCGAACAGCACGACCACTGCGCGCTTGGTGTCGTAAGCCATGGCGTGGCGGTACCTGCCGTCGGGGATGTGTGCCGGGTCGAGCTTCTTCCAGCTCGCGCCGTCGTACTCCCAGGTGTCTTCGCCGAGCGCCGTGCAATTCGATGCAGAGCCGGCCAGGCAGCCACCGAAGAGGACCGTGCGGCCTCGACGGCTGTCGAACGCCAGGGCGTGCCCGAGCCGGGCATTGGGGCTTCCGTCTCCCTCGGGATCCAGCGGCGCCGCCTTGCTCCAGCGACGCCCGTTCCACTCCCAGGTCTCGGAGGAGGAGCCGCCCATCCGGTAGCCGCCGAAAGCCACCACGACCCCGCGGACGTTGTCGTACGCCATCGCGAGATCGGAGCGTTGGGTGATCTCGTCGGCGACGAACTCGGTCCAGGCGCCCGCGCCCACCCTGCGCAAGACGGGAGCGCCGACCGTCGCGATGCCGTCGCTCTCGCCTGCTTCGGGAACAGGCCCCTGGCTCAGAGAGAGATCGAACTGGCGCGGGGTCTCGAAGACGTGCGGATTGGCA
>JACRCT010000738.1 GCA_016218885.1 Deltaproteobacteria bacterium
AACTCTGTAAACTGAATAATCTTCCTTGTATTCGTGTGAAATCAATGAAAGCAATGCCAATTGACCATTGTTGTAATTGTATTCTCTATTCAATTCAACAGCAAGATGATATTTCAAAAGAAATAGGGGTGTGGTTAAGGCTATGACTGTGACTGACCATGGCTGTCAGCCGAGACCGAACCGCCGCGGGGCGCTTGCACGGGTGTACGAACCGAGCCGTCTTCCATCCCCTTCCCCAAGACTCCACCGCGGCGGCCTCGACCTGTCCGAACCCCTCTTCGGCCCGATGGTTCCCTTGCGCTGGCCGTGCAGCGCGATGGCGCCGCACATCCAATTTCGGGCACGCACCAGCCATTTCTGCTGCTCCTGCACTTCTTCTGGGCCGCGTTGCACGCTCCCGAAACACATTGCTCATCATCCAAACAGGGTTCCATGTCAGCGATGATGAACCGGAGCATGCAGGTATTCGCCGTCATGCCAGGCAGACGTGAGCAAGTGAGGCCGGCTGCACAGCTGTCGGCTCCGTATGCCGCATCGCAAAGCTCGTAGAGATGCTGCCACTTGGGCAGCGTGCTATCGCCGATGGCTGCGCACACGGCGTCGCCATTCTCGCCAACCAGGCAAGCCGCAGCTTCGCTACAAGCATACTGTCCATATTCCCAGCAACAGGACTCTCCGATCGCCTGCTGCATCGGTTGGTGGCATTCATCACTACAGCCTGTGCTGGCGAGGAGGATTGACCCCAGCAGCATGACGGCGTTCTTCATCTTGCTCACCCTAGCCTCCTTCAACGAAGGACCAACGAGCTCGAAAGTCGAGTCTCGCTACGGGGGACGAGAGCAGGCGCCCCGTGTTGCAGCCTGATCGTGGTCACCGACGGCGAGCGCATCCTCGGGCCGGGCGACCTCGGCTCGGATGGGATGGGCATGTGGCTGGGCCCTGTGTCCGCTCGACATCCGACCACCCTCCTGCCAATCTTCCGGCCGCTCGAGATGACAAGTGGTTGGTCCGGAGCCTGGGAGGGGCTTGGGCCGGGTCGGGTTTTCGAAAAGCTCATGCCTTCTGCTGCCGCCCTTACCCCGATCGCCGTCCGCCAGATGGGGATCGCCAGCGCTCTGGGCGCGGAGCTGTCATCGACCTGGGAGCACCTCGAGCGCGGCGCCTCCGGAGTCAGCTTCCTGCCTGGCTTCGCTCACCGTGGTCGTGAGCTTCCCGTGGGCCGCTGCTCCACCGAGGCGCTCGGTCAGGCATTGCGGCGCGCTGGCCGAACCTTTCAGGAGGATGAGCCGCGGGTCCTGAGCCTGTCCGAATGCGTCGCCGCCCAGGCCCTGTCCGCCGAGCGAGCGAGACCCGAATGCCTGGGGCTCTACCTGGGCTCGAGCCTGACGACCTCCGACTTCGTCGCCGAGCAATACACGCGCTACTTCGCCGGAAAGCGCCCGTCCCCTTCCGTGCTGATCGAGGGGATGAGCTGCTACATCGCCTCCGAGATCGCCCGCCGCTTCGGGATCGAGGGGCCCGTCCAGACAGTCTCCACCTCCTGCACCTCTTCCCTCCAGGCGCTGCTCGCGGCGGCGCGCGACCTCAGGCTCGGGCATGTCGACCAGGCGTTGGTTATCGGCGTCGATTCCTGCTTTGCCCCCGGGATCCTCGACTCCTGGGTGAGCGCGCGGGTCCTGAGCTTCCTCGCTCCACCCGAGTCGGCCTGCCGGCCCTTCTGCGCGACGCGACGGGGGCTTGTCTACGCTGAAGGGGCTGCGGCGGTGCTGCTCACGCGCGCGACGGGGGCCGAGGGCGAGCTGCAGATCCTCGGCGGCGCGGTGCGCCACGACCCGAAGAGCCACCTCCTCGTTTCGCGAGACGCCCTGGTCTCCTGCATGAGGGCGGCGCTCGGCGAGAGCGCAGTCGACGCGGGGGACCTGGATCTCGTGCAGGCCAGCGCCGCTGGCTCGCCCCACGTCGACCAGATCGAGGCCCAGGCGCTCGCCCAGCTCATCCCTCGCGAGATACCGGTGCAGGCCGCCAAGTCCTTCACAGGCAGTGCCCTGGGCGCGGCGGGTCTCATCAACGTCGTCTTCACGTTGCTCGCGATGCGAGAGAGGGCCTTGCCGGCGAACATCAACGTCTTCGAGAAAGACTCGGAGATCGAGCCTTTGATCCAGTGCTACTACTCGGCACGCGAGCTGCCCTCCTCCTCGGTCGCGCTCGTGAACTGCTTCGGCTTCGGGGGCACCAACGCCTCCGTCGTCGTGGCCCGGCGCTGACGGAGCCTTGATGGCATCCCCCGATCTCTTCGCCACCGTGGCGCGGGCCGTCGCTTCGAGCGGCCGGCTCAAGGTGCCGGCGCTCGAGCCTACCCACTACCGCACCGACCTGGCCGACCTGGGAGTCGACTCGATGGCGGCCCTGGGAATCATCAGCGAGATCGAGGACAGCCTGGGCATCGTGGTGGACGACCGGGACGCCCTCAAGCTCCGCAACATCGAAGCCATCGTGGGCTACCTCGAGGACCTGGTGCGCTCGGCCCCGCCGCCCGACGAGCGCGGCGCCACGCAGGTCAAGAGCCTCTCGTTCAGTCTCACCTCGCACCCATACCTGGGCAGCCACCGGATCCAATGAAACCTGCTGTTCCCAGTCGCCATGGCGGTCTAGCTCTTCGTCGACGAGTGGTGTGGGCGCTTCGGAGTCCACCCGGTAGAGCTGAGGGACTTGCGAGTCGAGCACCCCCTCGTGATTCCGGCGGACCGAGAGCGCCAGGCGCAGCTCGGCCTCGAGCCGACCGCCGCGGGCAGCGAGTGTGAGGCGAGCCTGCGGCAGGACGCATCGAGGGTCTTCTTCAGCGCCCGGATGCGCTCTGCCGAGCTGGCATGCCCCAAGGTCCAGGAGCGGCCCCCGCCTCCAGGGCGTTGGCTCCGCATGGAGCCCTACGAGGGTCTGCTTCCCCACGGCGAGCACTTTCGCTGCGCATTGGCCCTCCGACGGTTCGATGCCGAGGGGGTCGAGCTGCATCTCTCGGAGCTGTCGGGCCACCTCGAGCTCGCCCAAGGCAAGTCGTCGCGGTCGATGCTCACCCGGCCGACTCTCCTGGACGGGATGCTCCAGGTCTGCTCCCTGCACGCCTTGCGCACGCGCGGGACCTGGGGCCTGCCCCAGTCCGCACAGAGGGTCCTTCTCGTGGCCGGTGGACTCGGGCGCAGCGACGCGCTCGACTGCCGGATCTGCCTGGTCGAGGAGGGCCGTTACGACGTGCTCGCCTGCTCGGAGGATGGCTCGCCGGTCGTCGAGATAGGCGGGCTCTCTCTTGCCGAGGCCGCCGATCGCGACGATTGCGAGCTCGCCCGCCAGAGGCTGGAGCGATTGCTTCAAGGAGCGCTCGCGCCATGAATGCCAACGAGATGATGCGGGAGGGGAGGTTCCTCGACAAGGACCTCCTCGGCGAGCATCGGCCGCCGTCCGAGCGGGTGGACTGCGAGCAGGTGAGGTTCCACGACTTCTACCAGGCGTCGACCTCGAAGGACCTCCTCGAGAAATGTGGCCGCTTCTACGGCTACCTGTACGACGCCAAGCAGAAGCACCAGTACCTCTACCGGCGCACGCTCTATCGGGGCTCCTCCGCGCGCGTCGTCGTGTTCGACGTCCGGGCGCAGCGCGAGCGCGAGATGATCATGATGGCGTCGAACAGCTACCTCGACTTGACCACCGACCCGCGCGTGGTCCGGGCGGCCGACGAGGCGCAGCGGCGCTACGGCTACGGGAGTGGCGGAGTGGCGCTGCTCTCCGGAACCTACGAGGTGCACCGCAAGCTCGAGGCGACGATCGCCGAGTGCTACGGCCGAGAGGACGCGGTGGTCTTCCCCACGGGCTATGCGGCCAACCTCGGCACGCTGCAGGCCCTTCTCTCGCCAGGCGACCTGGCCATCCTCGACATGTACTCGCACGCGAGCCTCGTCGACGGGACTCAGCTCGCGGGAGTGACCACCAAGTACTTCCGGCACAACGACGTCCAGCACCTCGAGGAGCTCTGCCGCCGTCTGCGCAGCCGGTTCAATGGGGTGCTCATCGCCGTCGACGGCGTCTTCAGCATGGACGGCGACGTCTGCCCGCTGCCGGACCTGTCGCGCGTGGCGAAGGAGAACGGGGCACGCCTGCTCATCGACGAGGCGCACGCGATAGGCACGATCGGTCCCCGGGGGCTCGGCACCGAGGACCGGTTTGGGATGATCGGAGCCGCGGACATCATCGCCGGAACGCTCTCCAAGGCGCCGGGCGGGCTCGGAGGGTACGTCGCGGGCAGCCACGAGCTCGTCGAGTACCTGCGCCACTTCGCCCGCTCGCACATCTTCTCGACCTCTCTGCCGCCGCCGGTCGCCGCCGGCCTCATCGAGGCCTTCCACATCATTCGCACTGACGAGCCTCTGCGGCAGCGGCTCGGCGAGAACGCGCGCTACTTCGCGCGCGAGCTCCAGGCCGCGGGGTTCGAAACCGGCCCCACGCAGACGCCCATCGTCCCGCTCATCCTGGGCGACGAGCTCTTGGCGCGGCGCATGACGCACGACCTGCACGAGGAAGGCATCTTCGCCTCGGCGGTGGTCTATCCCGCGGTGGCGCGGACAGGGGCGCGGGTCCGCTTCAGCGTGATGGCGACTCACACGCGCGAGGACCTCGACTACGTCATCTCCACCGTGAAGCGGCTTCGGGTGCGGTATGCGTCCGGCGAATAGGCTCAAGCGGTTCCTATACCTCTACGGAAAGTCCGCCCGGCCCTACTACGCCTTCGTCACGGGCTTCGCGGGCTGGGCAGGCATCGCCGCCTCGGGGGCGGACTTCTCCGCGCGGATGCTGGTGGCCCTGCTCATGCTCTTCGCGAGCTGGGGCATCAACCAGATCATCAATGACTGGCTCGGGCTGCCCGAGGACCGTGTCAACGCCCCGAACCGACCGATGGTGACCGGCGAGCTCAACGCGAGAGCGGCGCTCGCGCTCTCCGCCGTGCTCATGCTCGGCTCCTTCGCGATCGCCTGGTTCTTCAGCCCGGTCTCGGTGGTGCTGGTGGGGCTCGGCTATTCGCTCAACGTCGCCTACCAGTACTCGAAGGCGGTCCCGGTCCTGGCCAACGTCGTCTTCGGGGTGATGATCGCCCTCTGCTACTACTTCGGGCTGCTCTTCATGACGCCCGATCTCTCCGTTGCCGAGCTCGCGTCGGTCCGGCATCTCGCCCCGTTCTCGGCGATCGCGCTCGCGAACTCGACCATGACGTACTTCACCTACTTCAAGGACGCGGTGGGCGACCGGGCGGCGGGCAAGACCACCCTGGTCGTCCTGCTCGGGCCCCGGCGCGCGGCGCAGGTGGGCTGGCCCATGGCGCTCCTGCCTTTCGCCCCTCTAGTGGCGATGGCGCCGACCTTTCCCGGGGCTGCCCCCCTCGGGCTGGCCGCCTTGTCGTTGCTCGTCGCGCTCCATACCGCGTGGCTCTACCAGCGCCACCCGGAGGGCGAGCGCACCTACTTCAATCTGTGCTGGAACTTCCGGGCCTGTATCCTCCTGCAGGCGACGGTGATCGCGACCTTCCAACCCCTCCTCGGGGCCGTACTCTGGGGCTTGGGATTCCTTGGCATCGGGTACCTCTTTGCGCTGCACGCAGACCCGCGCAGCTAGCAGGGAGCAGAGATGATCGTCGCGCTCACGGGTGCCAACGGCTTTCTGGGCAGCCACATCGCGCGAGCGTTGACCCGTGCTGGCCTCACGGTGCGAGCGCTGGTGCGCCAAGGCGCCTCGACCCGATACCTGAAGCGGCTCCAGCACCTCGAGCTCAGGGAGCTCGCGGACACCTCGCTGCCCTGCCTGCGACAGGCGCTCGCCGGGGCCGACGCGCTGGTGCACAACGCCGCGCTGGCGCGCGACTGGGGCCGCTATCGCGACTTCCACGAGGCGAACGTCCTCTACACCCGGCGCGCGCTGGAGGTCGCGGCAGAGCTCGGAATCCGGCAGGTGGTGCACATCAGCTCCAACGCGGTGCTGGGGGAGGAGGACTGCCGGGAGCCGAAGGCCGTCTCGGCGCCGTATCGGGCGCGGCTGCCCTATCTCCTCGAGGGGCTGCTGCCGAGCGCGATGAACCACTACCGCGTGACCAAGGCCGAGGGGGAGAAGGCCGCTCTCGAGATCGCGCGCGGCGCGAAGCTGGACCTCACCGTGCTCCGCCCCGTGTGGATCTTCGGGCCCCGGGAGGAGCACTCCGGCCCCTACGAGTATTGCAGGACGGTCGTCTCGGGAACGCCGCTGTTCCCCGGCACCGACGACAACCTCTTCCACGCGGTCTACGTCGAGGACGTCGCGCGCGCGGTGCGCCTGGCTCTGGCGAAGCGTCTGCCCGGCGTGCATCTTTTCAACATCGGGCCGAAAGAGGTCCTCCCGATGCGCCGCTATTTCGGCCTGTACTGCGCGGCCCTCGGCAGGAAGCAGCCGGCGAAGCTCCCCAAGTGGCTCCTCTATCCGCTGGCGCTGCTGCTGGAGGCGAGCTCCCTGCTGCTGCGCACGAAGAACCCGCCGCTCTTGACCCGCGCGCGGCTCTACATGCTCTACGCCAACAACGTCTACGACGTGAGCGATGCCGAGCGGCTGCTGGGCTTCCGCGCCGAAACCGACCTGGCCCTGGCGGTGCGCAAGACGGTGCGCTGGTGGCGTCTGAACCGATTTCTTCCGAAGCCTTCTTCCTCATCCCAGAGGTCGTCGTGAGCCTCGTCAGCCCGCTCGAGCAGTCCTTCGTCACCGGCGTCGCGAGGCTCTGGGCGTTCGCCTACCTCATCGTCGCGTTGTTCTTGCGGTACACCGGCCAGCTGGTCCTCTTTCGCATGGGCCCGCGGCGCTACGTCGTGACGCTGCTGCGGCTGCTGCGCTTCCTCAAGGTCCTGCGCCACAACAAGGTCGTGAAGATCAACGGTGGCTACAAGTTCCAGCTCTATTTCCCGGTCTTCCCGTCGCCCGCCTTCGACCACGCGCTGAAGAAGTTCGACCCCGCGACCACCGATCCGGGTCCCTTGAGCGTCGTCATCGGGATGACCAAGGCTTGCTCCTACGCGTGTCCGCACTGCTATCAGCGGCACGACGTGGGCGGCGAGCTCGAGCTGGAGACCCTCGTCGGCGCGCTGCGCGAGATGCAGCAGGTGGGCGTCGCGCTGTTCAACCTCGAGGGTGGCGAGCCGATGCTCAAGCTCGAGCGGCTCCTGCATCTGGTGCGCGCTCTGGGCGAGAAGGCAGAGGTCTGGGTCAACACCACCGGCGACGGCGTGACGCTCGAGAAGGCGAAGGCCATGCGCGAGGCGGGTGTCTACGGCGTCTTCGTCTCGCTGCACAGCCCTGACCGGCAGGAATGCGAGGCGTTCTTCGGCAAGCCCGGGTCGTTCGAGGTCGCGCTGCAGGCGATGAGCACCTTCCGGCAGGTGGGCATCGCCGTGGCCATCAACTACTGCGCCTCGGTCCAGCACGCTCAGACCGACGGCTGCGAGCGGCTCTTCGACCTCGCCCGGGACCAGGGCTGCGCCTTCGTGCAGCTCATCCACAACAAGCCTGCGGGCTCCTGGATAGGCGAGAAGGAGGCGCTCATCCGCGAGGAGGCTCTGGTCGAGAAGCTGCGCCGGCTTCACGTCGACTACAACCTCCTGCCGCGATACGCCCAGCACCCCTCGATCTCCGCACATGTCTTCGAGGAGGGGCCGGAGGTCTTCGGCTGCACCGCCGGCGGCATCGAGCGCTTCTACCTGGGGCACTCCGGTGAGGTGCAGCCCTGCGAGTTCTTGAACATCTCCTTCGGCAACGTGAAGGAGGAGCGCTTCACCGCCATCTATCGCCGCATGCGCGAGCACTTCCGGACCGCGAACGAAGACTGGCCCTGCTGCGCCGAGGCCGCCTCGCTCGAAGCGGCCTTCGCGCAGATGAGCCTGGTGAAGACCCCCTTGCCGCGCGAGCAGACGCTGGAGCTCGTCAAGACCTGGAAGCCGGCAGTGGAGCCCAAGCTCTATCGGGACTTGAACCTCTATCCGCAAAGCCGAGAGAAGAGCCGCTGATGGCTCTCAAGTACCGCTTCATCGCCAACCCGACGGCCCGCGGCGGACGTGGCCGACGGCAGTGGCCCGAGATCCGCTCGATGCTGGAGGCCCGCCAGGTCTCCTACGAGTGGCGAGAGTCCGAGCACGCCGGCCACAGCGTGGAGCTCGCCCGGGAGGCGGCCGGCAAGGGCGTCGAGGTCGTCGTCGCGGTGGGGGGCGACGGCACGATCAACGAGGTCCTGGGCGGAGTGATGAGCGCACCCGAGCGGGCCCAAGGCCGCGGGTGCGCCTTGGGCATCGTCTATACGGGTACCAGCCCGGACGTGTGCCGGTTCCACCGGATTCCCTTCAGCCCGACCCGCGCGGCGGTGGAGGTGCTGCTGCGCGATCGACGGAGCAAGGTCGACGTCGGCCGCGTGGAGTACTTCGAGAGCAACGACTCCTCGGCCGGCTTCGCGAGCGATCGGCCACCCGTCATCGGCTACTTCCTCTGCGCGGTGAACCTGGGCGTCGGGGCGGCGGTGGCCACCGGCAGCAACAGCGGGCTGCGCAAGGTGCTGGGAGACGGCCTGGGGACCTTCGCCTCCATCGTCGCGGCGGTCGCGGCCTATCGCCACGCCGACTTCGATTGCCGGGTGGACGGCGCGGCGTTGCGCACCGCGAGGACTCTCAACCTGACGATAGGCAAGAACCCCTTCATCGCCTCCGGCCTCAAGGTGCTGGTGCCGGTCGAGCACGACGACGGGCGGCTGTATCTCTTCGCGGTGAACGGATTCGGCATGCTCGGACTGCTCGCGAACCTGCACCGGTTCTACCGGGGCAGCTTTCAGGAGGACCCGCGCAATACGCTCACCTACCTGAGCGAGTTCGAGTGCGCCTACAACGAGGTGGCCCACATGGTGGAGTTCGACGGTGATCATCGCGGATACCTGCCCTGCCGCATCAAGGTCCTGCAGCGCGCGCTGGATCTGGTGAAGTGAGATGAAAGAGAACGAGCTCATCCGGGCGCTCACGAAGAACGTGGTCCGCTCTTCCGCCCAGAAGAACGCCTGCTTCGAATGCGACGCCGAGCTCTTCGAGCTGGACGGCGTCCAGATGGGGATCTCCACCGACGAGTTCAGCCCGGAGGAGGACCACTTCGTCTCCTTCGCGCCCGGCACGCTCGGCTACAACCTGGTCATCGCCACGGTGAGCGACCTGTGGGCGGCCGGGGTGCAGCCGCGCTTCTTCGTCCACGCCTGCACCATGCCCCGGTCGGCGCAGGACGGGTTCCTCGAGGGCCTTGCCCAGGGAATCGGCGAAGGGCTGAAGGACTCGGGCTGCTACCTCCTCGGGGGCGATACGGGCCTGGCCGACTCCTGGCGCTACGTCGGCACGGCGCTGGGGACCGTGGTGCGGCCGCTGCGGCGCACCGGCGCGTCGCCCGGGGCGCGGCTCTACTCGACGGGGCGCTTCGGCAGCGGCAACCGGCAGGCGCTGCTCAAGCACCTGATCGAGACCAAGCAGGTGGCCGACACGCCCGAGAACCTCGCCGCGGCCACGCCGCGCTTCTCCTCGCGCAGGAGCGCCGCAGAGATCCTCTGGAAGCATGCCGCCTTTGCCATGGACAGCTCCGACGGCTACGTCGAGACCCTGAGGACGCTCGCCGAGCTCAATCCCGCCTGTCGCTTCTCAGTCGCGCTCGAGAGCAGGCTGCTCGACCCGGTCTCTGCTGCCGTCGCCCAGAAGGCAGGGCTGCCCCCGGAGCTCCTCTTCTTTGGCTCGGGAGGCGAGTACGAGCTCCTGTTCGGCGTACCCGAAGACGCCGCTGCCTCCCTGGAAGCACAGATGCGCGCCGCCTCTCTAGAGCTCCATCCCATAGGGAGAGTGGAGGAGGGGACGGGCCTGCAGCTTCTGTGGGGCGATGGAAGGCGGGTCTCGCTCGACCGGGCGATGCCCGACCCGCGCGCTCTGGGCGTCGAGCGCTACATCCAGCAGCTCATTCGGATGCTCGCTGACCTGCGAGGCTGAGCCCAAGTGGATGCCATCCTGAACATGAACCGAAAATTTCCGATTCTCCCCAAGCGCAGGGGCGACCCTTGATCGCGATCCGGGGAGGGCGTCGCCTGCGGAGCCTTCCATCGATCTCGCCCCGGGGACGATGGGATACCGCGCTAACCTGACCAGCGGGAGCGTCGGGCTCACTCCTCTGTCTTGAGGGTGTCCAGGTACTGCGCCCACTCCGTGGGGAGCAGGTACTTCTTCTTGTCGTTGCAGGGCTTGCAGGCGGGGACCAGGTTGCCGCGGGTGCTCTTCCCGCCCCGGATGATGGGGACGAGGTGGTCCATCGTCAGCTCCTGCGGCTTGAAGTGGCCGGCGCAGTAGTGGCACTGGCCGCGGGAGAGCTTGGTCTGCCACCAGCGGCTCCGGCGCAGCTCGCGAGCCTTCTCGCGCTCGCGGCGGGTCTCCTCCTGAGAGACCTCGATGACGAACGGCACCAGCATGTCTTCGGACATGATCAGTTCATCGCCCGAGATGAGCCCGGCGGCAACAGGCGAAGTGCGGCCTGCCAGGTTCGGAGCCTGAAGCCAAAAGCTCCGGGCGCCGCAGGGATGCTGGATCGAGGAGAGGGCGCCCGGGCTCAGGGCAGCCTGCTCAGGCCACCGGCTGCTCGGCGCCCGTCTCGGGCAGCTCGTAGGGAAGCGGCTTGCGACGGTAGCAGCGTGTCGCCCGGCCGCTGTCGCACATGACTGCGCAGGTGTTGCAGTTGGTGCAGGGCGAGCGGTAGCCGGGGTCGTGTCTGAGCCTGGTGCCGAAGTCGGGCTCGCGCAGCAAGGGGCGACACACCGAGACTGCCGCGAACCCGCCGCCCAGCGCCCGCGAGACATCGTCGCCCGAGCGA
>JACRCT010000045.1 GCA_016218885.1 Deltaproteobacteria bacterium
CAGCGCGCCGCAGCCGAGGAGGTAGCGGTTCCCGAGCTTCAGCAGCGCCATCGGAGATTGACCTCGAACCCAGGCCAGGCCGAGCGAGAGCGCCCCGCCCAAGGCCAGCGCCACCGCGGGGCCGGTGAGGGCCCCAGCCGACTCCGCAAGGGAGCGGGAGAGCGCGACCGTCGAGGCCCAGATGACGAGGGCCGCGAGCCCCTGACCGGTGGCGATTCGACTTTCAGGCAGGCGAGGCATCTTGGGGTGCGCATGGTAGTCGGCACAGTGCCGTCCTGCACCTTCCCGCGTGAGCAAGACGCGTGCTCCCCGACCGCCGACCGACCTAGAATCGCCCGCGTGCGACTCCTTGCCCTCCTCCTCGCGTTCTGCCTCGCCTGCGCCCTCTCGGCCTCCTGCGGCCGAACCGAGGTCTACGACGCGGTCCGGGTGGACGAGGCTCGCGGCGCCGATGCCCATCTCGGCAGGGATGCCGGGGTCGTCGACGCGCGCGAAGAGGACGGCTCGCTCTCCAGGCAAGACGCCGGGCAAGGCTTCGACGCGACGGCCTCGATGCAGGATGCCGCTTCGTCGGAGCAGGACGCCTCGGAGGCTGCGCCGGACGCCTCTGCCGCGGATACGGGTCCAACGACTCCGACAGTCATCGCCTTCGAGGCCTGGCCAGCCCCCTCCGCGCCGGTCTTCATCACCAACGAGGAGCTCACCTTCCGCGTCAGCTACTCCGAGCCGGTGATCGTCGAGGGAGAACCCAGTATTCCTTTCCTCCTGGAGGGATCGTCGCGTCAGGCGACCTACGTCGAGGGCACGACGACGCCCCACCTGCTCTTCCGCTACACCATCCAGCCGGGCGACCTCGACGCCCAGGGGCTGGTGATCGGCTCGGCCATCGAGGTTCCCGCCGGGGCCTCCATCACGGGCGCGAGCGACCTCGCCGATCTGTCCCTGCCACCGTTCGCCCTCACGCTCTTCGTGAACGCTTCCCTGGCCTGCCCCGCCCAGTATGCCTCGTCACCGGCGCGCCCGAGTCCGCGGGCGAGGACTTCTGCCTCGCCCGGTTCGAGATGCGCAGCGCGACGAGTGGAGGATTCATCTGTGGCCCAGAAGGAGGCCCCGCCATCGTCACCAAGGCCGAGGCGCTGGCCGGGTGCTCGGCGTTGGGTGCGGGATACGCGCTGGCCACCAACGATGAGTGGCAAGCCGTCGCCCGCGACGTAGAGCAGCGCGCCGACAACTGGTCCGATCGCAGCCAGGCCTCCGGCCACCTCAACGTGGGCAATTACTCCTACGAAGCAGGAGGGTCGCTGGGAGAGGACCGACCCTGCGCGACCGAGGGCTTCACCGAGCGCTTCCGCCGCTGCACCGATCCGACGAGCAGCCACTTCGTCCGCAAGCGCACCCATACGCTCTCCAACGGAGCGGTGCTCTGGGATCTCGCCGGAAACGTGTCCGAGTGGGTCCAGGGCAGCGCCCCGCTCGCGCCCCGCGACTTCGCCTGTGCCCTGCGCAACCAGGACAAGAGGACCTTCGGCCCCGAAGGCGACTACTCCTCCTATTGCCCCTCGCCCAATCCCGACGGCCGCAACCTCGGCTTCGTGGACGGCTCGGGAGGGACGAACATCTTCCGCGGCTCCTCCTCGGGCATGGAGGGCGGCGTTGCCGAGCCGATGATCGGGCTCCTCTACGCCAATACCCATCTCGCCTGGAGTACGGGGCAGGCCGGCCCCGGCTTCCGCTGCGCTTTCCATGGACCGCAGCTGCGCGCGATCGCCGTGATCCAGCCGTCGCGGGTGACCGTGCGGCGCTTCGGGAACCAGGTCTTCCGGGTGCGCGGCGCCGCGGCGACGCTGAGCCTCGCCGAGAACAGCTCCAGCGCCACCTTCGATCCCTCGAGTGGTCGCTACCTCGCGGGGAGGAAGGGCGGGGGGCGGGACGTCATCCGCGCCACCCTCTCCTCGGGCCAGACCCTCGACGCGTGGGTCGACGTCGCGCCCTGATTTGACGGACAGGAGGAATGGAGTGCTCGGCAAGCCGCGCGGGGACGGCCGGAAACCGAGGGGAGGCTCAGGCGCCCGATCGGACGGCGGGACGAGGGGCGCGACTCGCCACCGCAAAGAGACTTGTCCGGTGTCCGGAACCAGATAGTGTTCGGTGCCGTGGAGACCAAGCAACGAGTCCTGATCGCCGAGGACGGCCGGGCGATGGCCAAGCTGCTGGAGCTGACGCTCGAGCGATGGGGCTACGAGCCCCTGGTCGTGGGCGACGGGGCCGCAGCGTGGGACGTCTTGCGGGATCCCACAGGGCCGCGGCTGGCGATCGTGGACTGGGAGATGCCGGGCATGGACGGCCCGGAGATCTGCCAGCGGGTCCGCCAGGCCAATGCCCCCTACGTCTACATCATCCTGCTCACCGCCAAGAAGCAGCTCAGCGACGTCGTGGCCGGGCTCCAAGCGGGGGCCGACGACTTCGTCACCAAGCCCTTCGAGGACGAGGAGCTGCGCTCGCGGCTTCGCACCGGGCAGAGGATCCTCGCGCTCGAAGCGGGGCTGGCGCAGAAGGTCGCCGAGTTGGAGCAGGCGCTCGGGCAGGTGAACACGCTCGAGGGTCTGATTCCCATCTGCATGTACTGCAAGCGCATCCGCAACAGCGACAAGCTGTGGGAGCAGGTCGAGCGCTACCTCGAGCAGCA
>JACRCT010000046.1 GCA_016218885.1 Deltaproteobacteria bacterium
CGATTCTTCTTCGTCAGGGGGTTCCGCAGCACCTTCAACAATACCACCACGAAGGTCCCATTTTCCCGCCGGCCAGCACGGTTGGAGCGGGGAGGGGCGGTGACGGACTGACTCGGGCTGCACTCGGACGACTATCCGGGAAGGACGGGATGGAGGTGGGTTGTGTGGGAGACTTCTATCGACCTATTGAGACTGTCGGCCGTCGGTATGGACGGCGACCCACCTTGAACTGGAGCGACCATGCCCCTTCGACCTCCGGCCTACACCTGGGAGTTGAGCAAGCCGTTTGATACAGCCGCCTTCGACCGAGCGGCCTCCGCTTTGGCCAAGCAACTGGGATGGGGCGTGGAGTTTCAAGAGGAGGAGGGGATTCGGTACGCCATCATGAGCGCCTCGCCGGATCAGTTGAAGGCAAGCGCAGAGACATTGGATGCCGCTGCGTCGCTGGAGGAACTCGATCCGCCAGAGGGCGATCAGTACGCCCTGGTGGTTGCCCTTGCACCGCCGGATGACGACTGGCCGGCCCATCGGCTCAGTGTCGATCCCGAAATCAAGGACAACTGGGCTGCATGGGGAATTGCCGGCGTCGCAGGTGAACATGTGGCGAACGCCCTCAAGGGACGTGAGATCACGGGAGACCTACCGCCCTGGCTCAGCGAGGAGCTACAGCGCAGCGAGCCGCCGTTCCCTGACGAGCTACCGGCTCTCGCTTTGAGGGGACGAGTTCCCTTCCCCGGCTTCCTCATTCCCCTTTCGTTTGGACGCCCGGCGTCGGTGGCCACGGTCAGCAAGATGCTCGCCAACAAGACCTATACGTTCCTCACGCTGCTGCAGCGTGATCCGAGCGACGAGACTCCATCGGGCCTCGAGGCCTTCTGTCGCGTGGGCGTGGTTTCCCGAATCATCCAAACCGTTGAGCAGGAGAGCGGTTACCTCTTGGTCATCAAAGGAATCGCACGGGTTCGTATCGCAGGGGTTGAGGTGAAGGGCTCGTCGCTGTCGGCGAAGGTCGCCAAATGCGTTGAGGAAGAGGCCAAGCTGAACGTGGATGATCTTCGGAACTTCGCCGAACTCGATCCGCTCATCGAGGGCTCGGCAGGCACCTCTGCCATCGCCGCAGTTCGGAGTCTTCCCGCCGGAAAGCTCTGCGACTTCATCATCACCCACGGCGACAATCCAGAGGCAGTGGCACCAGTCCTGGAAGCCGTATCCGTGAGTGAGCGGGTGGCTCTCGTGCGCCAGTACTTCGGCCACATGCTCAATCCCCAGAGGAAGTAGCGGCCCATCAGGCTGTCACCGCCTCGCCGATATACGTCGAGACGCGAGCTGCCGGTCACGAGCACGTGGACCTGGTCCGCATAGGTGTCGAAGAAGCCCTTCAGGAATGCCTTCCAGCGCCTGAACTTGTGCAGCTCGTCGAAGACCACTGCGGGCGGGGCTTCTCGCAGGTGCTGCAGGCCTGTCGGCCACCGCCGCGGGCCCGCGTAGAAAGACGCGCCGATCGTCGGAGTTGTCCCAGTCGAGGTAGATCGAGCCCGCAGTTCGGCAGGTCGTCGTCTTGCCTACCTGCCGGGCTCCTGTGAACGAAAGCCATGTGCCGATGAACTCGGACGTGCTCGGCGACAATCGCGTCATAGAGGCCGGGGACGAAAGCTCAAGGGTCACTCCAATTTTCGGCCTATCGTAGGATGGTCTGAACCAATTTCCGATAGGCCTAGAGAATGGCTCAGGCGCTGCGAGCCCTGAGAGCTCGCCCCGAGAGCGCGCCAAAGGGCTCGGGCCCACTCGCGGATTGCCGCTGCGATTGGGTCTCCGGCCGTCCGCCTTCGAGCGCGATGCCCACGTCCATGTTGTTGCGTTGCGGTCCCACGATGCGGCCTCGTTGCATGGAGGCTGGCAGGCAGCGCGATTGCTTCACTGTGCCTTGGAGGCTGAGTGTTGCGGCCCGCGCGGGTGGTGGCAGTTGGTCCCGTGATGGTTGTCCCGGTTGCCGGTAGACATGAAGAGGCCGCACCCAGCGCCGCCGCCGTCCAGGGCAAGTTGCGCCACGTGGCGCAACTTCTGCCCAGGTCAGTCGTTCGCTTCCCGTTGACTCCGAAGACGGTGTCGGACGGTTCCCCCTCGCCGGCAAGGGCCACTGCGGGCGATCTTCTTCGTCAGGGGGTTCCGAAGCACCTTCAACAACACCACCATGAAGGCCCTCCTTGCCCGCCGGCGGCGGAAGTGAGTGGAGGAGGGGCGGGACTCCGTCCGCCAGTACCTCCGCATCTTGAGAATCGAGCGAACCTTGGAGCGGTCCTGAGATCACAGCCACCGCCCAAACTCGAGGCGGTGGGTGGCAGCACCGGTCAGCAAACTTCTTGCTCCCGCCTGTATCAGGAAGCACCCGCTGGACTCCACGACCCGGCCGGCCTCGACTGACTGCCACTGGTTGCGACCACCTGCCACACGCTGGACGCCATCTCCACGTCGCTTGGGGTGCAAGTGGTCGCTAATTCAAATCCAGTCGCCCCGACATAGAAGGCTACCTAGCGATCGCGGCTCGTCCCCGGCCGTGCCGCGGCCACCAGCCCGAACACGAACTCCGCCGCGCCCTCGGGACCCGGCTTCTCCAGCACCACGTCGGCCACGCTCGTGAGCTCGGCCACCGCATCGCCGACCGCCACGCCCAGCGCGCACGCCGAGATCATCGTCACGTCGTTCTCCGCGTCCCCGACGGCGATCGCCTCGCCCTCGGACACCCCCAGACTCGCCAGGGCATGCGACAGCCCCGAGGCCTTGGACACCGAGGGCGGCGCGACCATCAGCGCGCTGCGGTTGCGCACCATCCGCACGTCGAGGCCCAGCTCCTCCACCACCCGCTTCGCCCGCTCCTCGTGCCGCGCCTCGAGGGCCACGTGCACCTGCCCGCGAAGGGTGTCCACTCCTTGCTCGAGCAACGCCCGGTCGAAGCGCTCATCCACCGGCTCGGCGAGCGGCACCGGCTGGCCTCCAGGCCGGACGAGCACCGCTCCGTTCTCCAGGACGACTCGGTCGAAGAGGGCCAGCACGTCCGGGAGCTCCCGCAGCAGCTCGGGATAGATCCGGCCGGTCACCAGGACCAGGGCGCAGCCGGCGTGACGGGCCGCCTGCAGCGCCGCGCGCATGGTCTCGGGCAGCAAGCCACCCCTCGCGATGGTCCCGTCGTAGTCGAACGCCAGCACCTTGGGCATCGCGGGTCTCCGATCATTCCCGTTGCGGGCTCTTCTTGCTCCTGGCGACGTCGGCGTCGAGACGCGAGGCGCCTAGCGCCCGGCGATCCTCTTCCTCCTCGTCCGGCCGCGTCTCCTGCCGGGCGAGGTCGGCGGTCGTGACCGCCTGCGAGCCGAAGCGCTCGACAATTCGGTCGAGCGCGGCGTTGAGCTTGTCACGCCTGCGCGGCGCGGGGGAAAAGAGAGTGAGCTGGCTTGCCCCGCCGCCGCCCGTGGTGAGGTCCTGTCCGCTCACCCCCGTGAGCCGGATGGCCTTCTCCCGGGGCACGCGCCCGAAGAGCGCCAGCGCCTCGCGGTAGAGCCGCTGCCCGTCGTCGGTGGGCTCCTCGAGCGTGGAGCGCCGGGTGATCGTCTCGAAGTCCGAGTACTTGACCTTGAGCTGCACCACCCGCGCCTTGACCCCTGCCCGCCGCAGCCGGCGTCCGACCCGAGCGGCCTGGGAATGGACGTGGGCCTTGAGGGCCTCGAGGTCGTCGAGGTCCTCCTCGAAGGTGTCCTCCGCGCCCATGCTCTTGGCCTCACGGTCGGGCACCACCGGCCGCTCGTCGATCCCCTGGCTCAGCTCCCACAGGTGCAGGCCACTGCTGCCGAGCCGCCGCTCGAGCCACTGGGGATCGCTCGCCGCGATGTGGCCGATGGTCCGCAGCCCGAGGCCGTGCAGGGTCTCCTCGGTACGCGGGCCCACGCCCCACAGGCGCGACACGGGCAGCGGCGCCAAGAACTCCCGCGTGCGCTCTGCCGGCACCTTCGTCTGCCCGTTGGGCTTGGCGAGGTCGCTGGCGATCTTGGCCACGAATTTGGTCGAGGCGATCCCCGCCGACGCCGGAAGGCAGACCTCGCGAGCGATGCGCTCCCGCAAGTGGCTCGCGATGCGCGCGGGCGGGCCGAACAGCCTGGTCGAGCCCGTGACGTCCAGGAACGCCTCGTCGAGGGAGAGCGGCTCGATGAGCGGGGTCACGCTCTCGAAGATGGAGAAGACCCCGTCGCTCGCCTCGGCGTACGCCCGGAAGCGCGGCGGCACCACCACGGCGTGGGGGGCGAGCTTGATCGCGCGGGCCATGGGGATGGCGCTGCGCACGCCGAAGGGCCTCACCTCATAGGAGGCCGCGAGGACCACTCCGCGCCGCAGGTGCCCGCCGACGATCACCGGCCTGCCCTTGAGCTCAGGGCGATCGCGCTGCTCCACCGAGGCATAGAACGCGTCCATGTCGACGTGAATGATGGAGCGGGTCGTCGTCTTGGTCACGGCGCCCATGGTAGCCGAGAGGACGGAAGCGGGAAGCGTCCGTGCGAGCCGAGGCGGCCTCGGCCCTCATCGCCAGCCATGCCCCCGCGAGTGGTGGTGGTAGGGATGACCGTAGAACGATCCATGCGGGAACGGACGGCCGTGGAACGGAGCGCCGTGGAAGGGAGCGCCGTAGGAGTACCTCGGTCCAGGACCGAAGTAGAGCCGGGCACCGAAGCCGAAGCCGGGATAGGGGACCACGCGCGGCTGAGGTACTCCAGGCAGGAAGCCATAGAGGTATCCCGAGTAGGGATTGAAGTACGTCCCGCCGTACGGTTGGTACGGCTGAGGCCCGCCATAGAGATAGCCTGGCCCCTGGTAGTAGGAGCCGCCGGGTCCCACGCCCCAGTGGATGACCACGCCGCCGCTCACGGGCTGGACAGGCACCTCAGTGCGCGCCTGCTCCTGCAAGGGCCCCACGCCGGCCCGCCCAGTGCCGGGCAGCGCGATCGTGGAAAGCGTCAAGACAAACGCCGCCAGGGATTTGCTTTTCATCGCATGCCTCTGCGCTCGAAAGGTAGAGCGTCTGCCCCGCCGGGGCATTCGCCGCTTCACCCTCGCGACGCGGCAGAGAGCTCCGTGTCCGTCTCGATGGCCGTCATTTTGCCAAGCCTTCGAGGAACCCGGCGTCGAGGCTCGCCCACGCGACCAGGCGCCAAGCTTTCAGCGGCGCGCTCAGGCCCGGCACCGGAAGACGAGGACCTGCGAGCCGACGCGGATCTTGTCCCCGTAGCGCAGCTTCACCTTCTCCACGCGCTGCTCGTTGACGAAGGTCCCGTTCCCGGAGCTCAGGTCCTCGATGAAGAACTCCCCCGCGAAGTAGACGATGGCGGCGTGCTCGCGGCTCACCTCCTCGTTGAAGGGCAGCACGAAGTCAGCTGCGCTGGCGACCCGGCCAATGACCGTGACGGTCTTGGCCAGCTTGACGGGTGCTCCCTCGGCGTCGTCCAGCTCCAGGGTGGCCTCGACGCCAGGCGGCAGCGGCATGATGCGCGTACTCGCCATGCTCGGTCCGCTGACCCGGTCCACCGCAGGCAGGTCGGCGATTGGGGCGTGGCGGGTGAGCGGGTCCTTGCGGTCGCCCTCGTACGGACCGAGACGATCGAGCGCTTCGAGATCGTCGCCGTCCTTGAGTGGCGCCTGCGCTTGAGGCTTGCGACCGGAGTTCGAGTCCATGGAGGTCATCTTACCCGCCTGACGTGCAGCGGCGGTTCAGATCAGAGGTGCTTGCAGCGAAGCCTGGAAGCGGCCTGGACCGGCACGCGACCGCGCTCGCATACCATTCGGGCTCAGCCCTCGCCGGGCCGGAGCCAAGGAACGGCGCCAGCATCAGCTTGCACCGTCGAAGGTCCATCTCATGAGCCATGGCGCGTGGGGAGTGACGCTCATCGGGCTGATCTCGCTCTCCTGCAACAGCCGGAGCCCCGCCCTGGCCCATCCGGACGGGGCGAATTGCTGTGAGGGAGCGATCGACCTGTCGGCCCTCTCCCCCTCCTCCGCGCCCGGAGGCTCCCCCTTCCGCCTCTCCTTGACGGGCAACGGGTTCGACGCGACGACCATCGCCCTCCTCGATGGCACGGCCATGCCGACGACCTTCATCTCGCCCAGCGAGCTGACCGCCGAGATTCCCGCCACCCCACGAGGCCAGCACGCGATCGCCGTCCGCGGCGCGGTGGGCACCTCCCCCTCGCGAGCGCTTCAGATCGGCAACTCGCCGCCCGTGCTCGAGGTCCCTGGCCCGCAGTCGATCGCCGAGGAGGCCCTGCTGCTCCTCTCCCTGAAGGTGAGCGACCTCGACGGGGACGCAGTCCGGGTGTTCGTCACCGGCCTCCCGCCAGGAGCGCGTTGGGACGAGGCCGCGCGCCTGATCTCCTTTCGCCCCACCTTCATCCAGGGAGGCCGCCGCTACACGGTGGAGGTGAGCGCCACCGACGGCTTCGACTCCGCCGAGGGCCAGCTCGAGCTGGCGATCGTCGATACGATCTCCCCTCCCTCACCGGTGATCGTGGGCTCGGAGTCGTACCCGGGCTACCAGGTCCTGACCTTGCGGCAGACGACCGACACCTTCCTCGACAGCCCCGGGTATGCGGGGCGCAGCTTCGAGGCGCGCCTGGTCGTCCCCGACGACCTCAGCTCGGTGGCACCTGTGCCCGTGCAGATCCGCCTGCACCCCTTCTCCTCGGGGCCCGGTCCGGTCGAGGGGACCGGGCGCGAGCTGCGGCTCTACCCCCATGACCCCATGGACTCGTACTGGTGGGGCTACTCCGATCGGCTTTCTGGGGCCGGCCCCGAGAACGGCACGATCCGCCCCTACACCGCGCGGCGCGTGCTGCAGCTGCTCGAGTGGGTCCTGAGCCAGTACCCGGGCGCCGATCCCGAGCGCGTCTGGATCTCGGGCGGCTCGATGGGGGCCGCCGGCTCTGCGACGCTGGGCTTGATGTACGCGCGCCACTTCTCCTGTGTCCGGGCGACGGCGGGCCAGACCGTCCCGCGACACCACCGGCCCAGCCGGCTGCAGACTCTGGAGCAGCTCTGGGGGACCCAAGCTCACAACCTCGATGACGGCAGCGGCATGGGAGTCTGGGACCGCCTCGACCTTACGCGGGTCCTGCGCGACGAGCCTGAGAGCCGGGAGCAGTTCGTGTACCTGTGGCACGGCAAGGACGACATCGCCATCACCTTCAGCGCCGCGGTGCTACCCAGCCCGCTGACCGGAGCCTCGTTCCTGCAGACGCTGCAGCGCGAGCGGGTCGGCCACATCGCCTATTGGGACGAGGGCGGCCACACAGAGCCCGACCCGGTCCTGGGCGACTGGTTCGGGACCTGGAACCCGGCCGAGCATCTGCGCCGCGACCGCCCCTTCCCGGCCTTCTCGAGCTGCGCCAATGACCGCTTCCCCGGCGACGGCGGCGGCAACGGAAGGCGCCCCTGGGACCCCGAGACCGGCTATGCCGGCGAGGTCGCCGTCGCTTCAGACACGGGCTGGAACGGAGAGATCGCCGGCGCGTACAACCGCTCGCTGCGCTGGGACGAGAACCTCATCGTGGACACCCGCTATCGCCTGGAGCTGCCCCTGCGCGTCGAGGACGGCGCGGGCGGCCCTCCGCCCCGGCCAGGCTATCCCACCACCGGCGACAAGCTGGACGGCCCGCTCCCAGTGCGCGTCGACGTCACCCCTCGTCGGGTGCAAGCCTTCCGCTGCCTGGCGGGCGAGAGGATCCGCTGGGCGTTCGGCGAGGCCACCGGGGAGGTCATGTCGAGCCCGGACGGCTCGGTCACGATTCCGGGACTCCTGCTGACCAAGGAGTGGAGGACTCTGCTCCTGGAACGGGCTCCAGGGCCTTGAGGGCAACTCCTGGCCCGCCAATACACCTACTTATCGGTGCAGCGACCGCCGCGAAGGGCCGCCACCTCGCGAGGGCCCCAGGTCCTCGAGGCGCCGCGCCTCGGCCTCGCTTCGCTTTCGCGCCGCTGCCGCCTCGCGCCCCGCCGCCAACGCTCGCTGGC
>JACRCT010000749.1 GCA_016218885.1 Deltaproteobacteria bacterium
CTCGATGGAGGCGTTTGGAGCGCTGCTTCGCGACGGCCGAGGCGTTGTCCCAGGAAGCGCAGATTCTCGAAGCAGGTCCGACCACCAACCTTCCATCCCCGTTCAGCGGGTATTGAGTTCTTCACCAGCCTTCACCAGCAGGTGTCGCGATTGGAGGATGCCGGCGTCACCGCGGTTGGGCCCTGGAGCTCGGGCACGCGGCGAAAGGTGTCGACGGCCCCTTCGCCAGAGCTCGACGGCTTTCCTCCCTCAAGCCTTCTCGACGCTGCCGCGGATGACGCCTTCGCGGCTTCCGTTGTAGGTTCGCCGGCGCCATGAGCTGCCCTGAGGGAGATCTCCTCGTCCAATACGTGGACGGCTTGCTCGGGCCCGAAGAGCTGACGCGGATCGACGAGCACCTCGACGCGTGCGCCTCCTGTACGCAGGCGGTCTTCGCCCTCGCCGAAAGCTCCTGCTCCAACGCCGGCTGCGCCCAGCCGTCCTGGCCAGGCGCGCGACTCGCGCACGGAACCAGGCTCGGCCAGTACGTCGTCCTCGACGTCCTCGGGTCGGGAGGAATGGGTGTCATCTATTCAGCCTACGATCCCGACCTCGACCGGAAGGTCGCCCTCAAGCTGTTGCGGCCCGAGACGCTCGACCCGGCGCGTCCGGAGCAGGCGCGCTCGCGCATGATGCGCGAGGCCCAGGCCATGGCGCGTCTCTCCCACCCCAACGTGATCCACGTGAATCACGTCGGGCTCCTCGACGAGCAGATCTTCATCTCCATGGAGCTGGCGGAGGGAGGGTCTCTCCGGCAATGGCTCGAGACCCGGCGGCCGTGGCGCGAGGTGCTCGACGCCTTCCTGCAGGCGGGTCGCGGGCTCGCCGCGGCCCACTCGGCCGGCATCGTTCACCGCGACTTCAAGCCTGACAACGTCCTCCTGAGCAGTGGGCGGGTCTTCGTCACCGACTTCGGCCTGGCGCGCCCTGCACCCGAGTCGCAGGGCGAGCCGGCTGAGTCGCCCTGCGCGGCGTCGACCTCGGCAAGCCGCCCGACGCAAACCCGAGCCCTGCTCGGCACGCCTCGCTACATGGCGCCTGAGCAGATGCGCGGTCGGGCTTTCGATGCACGCGCAGACCAGTTCAGCTTCTGCGTGGCGCTCTTCGAGGCCCTCTATGGCGTCCTGCCGTTCGAGGGCGAGGGTCTCGAACGGCGCCGCGCCAACATGCTCGAGGGCCGGATCGTCCGCCAAACGCCTCAGGCGCCCCGAGTGCCCGCCCGGCTCCGGCGCGCGTTGCTGCGCGGGCTCTCGCTCAAGCCGGCTGATCGCTATCCCTCGATGGAGCCGCTGCTCGATGAGCTGGCGCGAGCCAAGTCTCCGGCCTGGCGCACCCGCCGAGGCGCGGCCGCTCTCGCGCTCGCGCTCCTGCTCGCCAACGGCCTGGCCTACACGTTGTCGGCCCGGAGGCCACGACTCTGTGGCGGTGCCGAGCAGCGATTCGCCAAGATCTGGAGCCCCGAGCGGCGGCGCCTGGTCCATCGAGCGCTGATCGCCGCCGGTGTGCCCTACGCCGAGGAGATCGGGCGCGAGGTCGAGCGCACCCTGGACGCCCGCGCGACCGCTTGGATCGCCATGCAGACCGATGCCTGCGAAGCGACACGTCTCCGGGGCGAGCAGACGGAGGAGATCCTGGGCCTTCGCTCCGCTTGTCTCGAGACACGGCTCGAGGAGACTCACGCGGTGATCGAGGAGCTCTTGCACGCCGACAGGCAGACAGCGCCGAGGGCGGCACAGGCGGTCGCAAGCCTGCCGGGGCTCCAGGCGTGCGCTGCCATCAGTGGGCTGATGACGCTGGTCAGGCCCCCTGCTAGCGACACGGCGCGCGCCCAGCTCCAAGAGCTGCGCAAGGAGCTCGTGCGCGCGCGGGCCCAGCTTGAGTTCGGCAAGGCCCGTCCCGCGGCAGAGGCGGCAGACAAGGTGGTCCAGGCAGCGCGAAGCCTTGGGTACAAGCCTTTCGAAGCCGCAGCCCTCACGGTCCTGGGCCGGGCGCAGAGGCTCCTCGGGGACTATCCGGCCGCCGACCAGACCTTCCACGCCGCGGCCCTCGCCGCGGAGAGCGGCCGGGACGACCGTGAGGCCGCCCAGGCCTATCTCCAGCTGCTGCAGCTCAGCGAGACCAGCAAGCGCTCTCCCGAGGTCGACCGCTTCTTCGCCATCCATGCGACGGCGGCGGTCGAGCGGGTGGGGCCCGACGACGAGCTGCGCGGTGAGCTCGAGCATGGGCAGGCCGTGCTCGCCTACGGCCAAGCAAAGTTCGCGGAGGCCTTGTCACACGCCAAAGCCGCCATCGATCTCTTCAAGGGGTCCCTCGGACCCGAGCACCATCGCGTCGCCGACGCGACGAGCTTTGCCGGGAGCATCCTCTACGAGCAGCGAGACCTGGATCAGGCTCTCGTCTTTCAAGAGGAGGCGCTGCGGCTGCGCCGGCTCAAAGGCCCCGGGAACCCCGCCATCACCTCCAGCCTCATCAACCTGTCCAATGTCTACTTCGCCATGGGGCGCCTCGCCGAGGCC
>JACRCT010000758.1 GCA_016218885.1 Deltaproteobacteria bacterium
AGGCGCCCTTGATGAGGGTCAGGTAGCTCTTCCGGGCCGAGCCCTCGGTGAAGATCTCGGTGAGCCGCACCATGGCCGGGCGGCGCTTGGCGACCAGGATGACGCCCGAGGTGTCGCGGTCGAGGCGGTGAGCGGGCGAAGGGGCGAACTCGTTCTTCACCGCGTGCGGGCCGAGCATGGCCCGCACCTCGTCCACCAGCGTCCCGCCCTCGATGCCGCTGCCGGGGTGAACGGCCATGCCCGCCGGCTTGTCCACCGCCATCAGGTAGTCGTCCTCGTAGAGGACCTTGAGCGGAACCTTGGCGCGCGCCGGGGCGCGCTCGGAGGTGGGGCGGGCGGCGAGCAGCTGCTCCTCGTCTCCGCGGATGGCGACCACGTCCCCCGCTTTGAGCACGTCCTCGGGCCGACCGCGCACGCCGTTGAGTCGCACCTTCTTGGTGCGGAACATCTTGTAGACGTGCGAGAGCGGGACGTCCCGCAGGACCTTGCGCACGTACTTGTCCAGCCGCTGGCCTTCCCCGTCCTCGCCAATCTTCCGCTCGATCATGGGCGCGGGACGATAGCCGAAAGCGCGCTCCGGGGCACGTCTTGGAGGGTGCGCCGGCGTCGGCGCGCACATCCCGATGCCTTCCCTGTGGAACCGTCTCCGTGCGCCCTCCGCGTTGCCGGCGGTACACTGCCCTCCTCAACGCCCTCGGGACGGCGCGGCCAAGGGGAAGCGTGATGGGCAAGCTCAAGAGACCGGACGAGGGCGCGGCTGTGGTCGCCAGCATCCGCAAGGCGGTGCTGGGCGACACGACCGATCCCATCCCGGTGGCCGACCTGATCGACACCCTCGCGACCAGGAGCCCGACCGATTCCATTGCGCTGGGAGGCAAGACCGATCGCATCCCCACCTTTCCCCAGGCGAGCGAGCTGGCCCCCCGGCCTTCCCCCGCCGCTCGAGGCCCGAGCGCGAAGAGCCGCGCCCGCAAGGGGCTCGACTGCGACGAGCGGGGGGACCCGACAGAGGTCCAGGACCTCTTGGCCGCGCACTACTCGGGTTCCCGCGCCCCCACCAAGCCCGTCTTCGACGCCATCCTCGATGCGATCAGGCGTCTCGGGAAGGAGATCACCGTCGCTCCCCACAAGGAGTACGTGGCCCTGGTGCGCGGCAAGGAGTTCGCTGCCCTGGTGTCCTCAGCCCAGGGAGACCGCGTCTTTCTCGGGCTGGTGCTGCCCGGCCGCCCACCGACGAACCGGCTGGCGCGAGCCAAGAACCTGGGTTGGGGCAGGTCGATCACCCACTCCGTGATCCTGCGCAACAGGGCCGACGTGGACTTCCAGGTGCGCGGCTGGCTCGCCGACGCGTGCGAGGGTCGAAGCTAGCGCGAGCCTCCTGCGACTGCTCGAGGCTGCCTACTCCTTCTGCTTCTCCTCCTCCTTCTTCTTCTTTTCCTTCTCCGCTTCGCGCTCTCGGCGCATGCGTTGATCGATGTCGAAGTCGAGCACCGTCTTCTCGGGGTCCGGGTCATCCTCCGCAATCCCCGGGAACTTGCCACCCGTCGGCGTCTTCTCCTCCGGCGTCCCGTCCTCCCCAAGCTTCTGCTGGAACGGATCTCCGAAACCCATGGCTTCTCCCGCTGGAAGGTGACCTGGCGGACGATAGCCGGGGGGTGTGGCCCGCTACAAGGCTCGAGCGTCTTGAAACCGGGCAAGCGGCCCGTCGGGAAACCGGCTACATTGCGCCGGGAACTCCAGGAATTGGCCCGGGGTTGGGGACTTCAACCCTGGACGGCAACGTGACCCACCTTACGACTTTCGACTCGCTCGGCCTCTCGGCCAGCTCCCTGGCAGCCCTGGCCCGCGCAGGCTATGAGCGCCCCACCCCCATCCAGCAGAAGGCGATCCCGCCGGCCCTCGCCGGGCGCGACCTGGTCGGCTGCGCGGCGACCGGCACGGGAAAGACCGCGGCGTTCCTGCTGCCCATCATCGAGCGCCTCGATGGCAAGAAGGGCACCCGCGCCCTGGTGCTGGCACCGACGCGCGAGCTGGCCACGCAGATAGCCGAGCACCTGGAGATGTTCGGCCGCAGCCGCAACGTGCGCGGAGCGGTGGTGATCGGCGGCGTGGGGATGCAGCCCCAGGTCCGGGAGCTGCGCGAAGGGCACGAGGTGATTGTGGCGACCCCGGGGCGCCTGGTGGACCACCTCGAGCGCGGCACCGCGCGCCTGACGGGCATCGAGATCCTCGTGCTCGACGAGGCTGACCGCATGCTGGACATGGGGTTCAAGCCCCAGCTCGAGAAGATCCTCGCCAAGCTGCCCAAGCAGCGGCAGACCATGCTCTTCTCGGCGACGATGGCGGGCGAGGTGGCGAGCTTCACGGCGCGACACCTCCGCTCGCCGGAGAAGGTGGAGATCGCCCGCAGCGGCACGATTCCCGAGCGGGCCGAGCAGCGCGTCTTCCTGCTGCCGCAGCAGGAGAAGGCGGCGCTGCTCTTGGCGCTGCTCGCCGAGAGCAAGGACAGCACGCTCATCTTCACGCGCACGCGGCGTCGGGCGGACCGCCTCTACCAGGTGATCGCCCGCGCCGGCCACGAGGTGGCGCGCATCCACGCCGACCGGTCTCAGGGGCAGCGGCGCATGGCCCTGGATGGCTTCAAGGACGGCAAGTACCGCATCCTGGTGGCCACCGACATCGCGGCGCGGGGGATCGACGTCGAGGAGATCGGGCACGTCGTGAACTTCGACCTGCCCCACGTGCCCGAGGACTACGTCCACCGGGTGGGCCGCACCGCTCGCGCCGCGGCGAGCGGCAGGGCCTCGAGCTTCTGCTCACCGGACGAGCGGGACCAGCTGCGCGACATCGAGAAGTTCACGCGCCTGCCAATCACCGTCGCCGAGGTGCCGCGGGAATCGGCGGTGTTCCGCGAGGTCGTGGCGCGCCGGGTCGATGCTCCTCCTCCGGGACGGACCTATCGGCGGCAAGGAGGCTCGGCGCACCGTCACCAGAAGAGCCCTGGCTCCGGCGGCGGTGCCCGCTCCGGCTCGACGCAGCGCTCCTCGTCTCAGCGCCCGGCACAGCGTGCGAGCCAGGGCAAGACCGCCGAGACCTCCTCAGGGCCACCCCGGCGCGTCGGCAGCTGGAAGCCGCGGCGGCCGCGCTGACGGAGCGATCGGCAGGCGGCGTTGGGGTTCGGCGGCCGATGTCAGAGCCGGGAGCGTCAGCGACCGATCCATCCCGTCTTTCCGGGAATCCTCAGCCCGGCGGGCCAGCAGGCACGCCGAGCCGGGAAGATGGATTGGCCTCCGCCAGCAGGAGGGCGAAGTCGGCGTTGTCGCACTCGAGCACCCAGCCCGAGCCATCGCGGGAGAGCACTCGCAGCGGCGGGCCCGAAGCGGCGCAGGACTCCTTGCGATCCTCCAGGCGCAAGCGGGTGAGGGCGCTCAGGCCCATTCCCAGGAAGAGCAGGGTCACGGCCATGGCCCCAAGCCAGATGCGCCTCCCGCCCGAGCCCACGGCGACGAAGCCGAGCACGCATGCGAGCGCGAGGCCCCAGGCGAGGCTTCGGGCGGCGGCGGCACCGCGGTGGGCCTTGCGCATCGACGAGTGCCGCCGGCAGTCCTCGCACCACGGCACCTCAAAGCCCTGGATACGCACCGGCGGCTGGGAGTCGAGCCACAGCAGGCAGCAGGCGCAGTAGCGCGGAACCACGGGGCTCGGCTGCGAGAGGCGCAGGCGCACGGGCATCGCTGAGGTCATCGGGACATTGCTACTCGCCCATGGCCTTGATCACCAAGCGCTTCGGCCGGCGGCCATCGAACTCGAAGTAGAAGACCTGCTGCCAGGGGCCGAGGTCGAGCTTGCCCGCGGTGATGGGGACGATGATCTGGTGCCCGATGAGCAGGTTCTTCAGGTGGGCGTCGCCGTTGTCCTCACCCGAGTGGTGGTGGCGGTAGCCGGGGCCGGGGTAGGCGTCGTCGGCGGCGGGCCCGGGGGCGAGCTTCTGGACCCACTCCTCGATGTCGGCGTGCAGGCCGCTCTCGTCATCGTTGATGAACACCCCGGCGGTGATGTGCATCGCGGAGACGAGGACCATCCCCTCCTGGATGCCACTCGCGCGACAGGCCTGGGCGACGTCCTCGGTGATGCGGACGAGCTCGCGGCGCTTGCGGGTGTTGAAGGTCTTGTAGACGGTGTGGCTCTTCATGGCTTCCTTTCAGGCCCTGGGCGGTCGCGAGGGCTGTGGCCTGCCCTCCACACCGCGATCCCAGGTGCCGTCCGGCCGAGCGATTGTCCATACCCCCTCGGCGTGCGGCGGGAATAGTATCCCGGCGGTCGAAGAACCGCCCCGGCCTCGACCGGCCCTCGGGCAAGACCGTTCACCCACCTCGAAGGAGCGTTCATGAATCGCCTCTGCGTCGTGCTGGCAGCACTGCTCTCCGGCTGCGTCACCCAGGGCACCTACGACGCCCTGCAGAAGGACCGCGACACCCTCAAGGCCGATCTCGACCGGACCAAGGCCGAGAGCGCCGAGACGCAGGAGAGGCTCGAGAAGGCCTCTCGCGAGCTCTCCGAGCGGATCGCTCGAGTGCAGGCCGAGCTGGAGAAGACCGTCATCGAGCGCGACTCGATCGCCAAGACCAAGGCCGGGCTCGAGAGCGACCTGTCCACCATGCTCAAGGACAAGAGCCGCCTGCAGGCGTCGGTCGAGGAGATGAAGACCGCGCTGGCCGAGCTGTCCAGGCGCAAGGCGGAGGCCGACGCGCGCCTCGCGGAGTTCAAGGGCCTGCTGAACCGCTTCAAGAGCCTCATCGACGCCGGCAAGCTGCAGGTCAAGATGGTGGATGGCCGCATGGTGGTGGCCCTGGCCTCCGACGTGCTCTTCGCGTCCGGCTCGTCCAAGCTCTCGAAGGACGGCGAGGCGGCAATCGCCGAGGTCGCCCAGCTGCTGGCCGAGATCCCCGACCGCAAGTTCCAGGTCGAAGGCCACACCGACAACGTGCCCATCAAGAGCGCCCAGTACCCCTCGAATTGGGAGCTGGCGGCGGCGCGCTCGCTCACGGTGGTCAAGACGATGGTCGAAGCAGGCCTGCCCCCCGACCGCATCAGCGCCGCGAGCTATGGCGAGTTCAAGCCCGCCAAAGCCAATGACTCGTCGGAAGGCAAGGCCTCCAATCGCCGCATCGAGATCGTGGTGATGCCCGACCTGTCCAGCCTCCCCGGCTTCGACGAGCTCAAGCGGGTCTCGGGGCAGTAGCCCGCGCCTTGGGCTTGGGGACGGGGCTTGGGCCTCACCTTGGCCTCCCCCTGCCCCCTCCCGGAATCACTTGAGGAAGGACCTTCAGGCCGGGAGGGGGAGACTGAAGAGCGGGGCGTGGGTAGTGAAGACTCTTCCCGGTCCCCGGAGAGCGGGGCGTGGGTAGAAAAGATCTGCCTCCCATGTCCGTTCCGGGCCCACCCTATCCTCGCTGAAGTGACCCGATCGAGAGGATCTGCTCGACCCCCGCCCCGCTC
>JACRCT010000759.1 GCA_016218885.1 Deltaproteobacteria bacterium
CTTCGACCTGATGCCGGTGTTCTTCGAGACCCACGGCGGGGTGAAGGTCAAGGTCAAGCTCTTCACGGTGCCCGGCCAGGTCATCCACAACGCCACGCGCAAGGTGGTGCTGCAGGGGGCCGACGGCATCGTCTTCGTGGCCGACAGCCGCCGCGACGCCACCGCCGAGAACAACAAGTACTGGCGCAACATGGTGGAGAACCTCAAGGAGAACGGGCTCGCCAAGGGCGAGGTGCCGATCGTCATCCAGTTCAACAAGCTCGATCTCCCCGACGCCAAGAGCCCGCAGGAGATCGAGGAGATGCGCAAGAAGGGCAGCGAGCCGGTCTTCGGGGCGGTGGCCGTCCGTGGCGAGGGAGTGCTCGAGACGCTGCACGGGTTGCTTCAGCTCGCCTACCGCAGGATCGACGCGCGCCTGGGGCTGAACACCAAGCTGGCCCTGACCGAGCGCGAATTCCTCTATCAGGTCTTCCGAAACGCCCAGCTGAAGGGAACCTCGATCGAGGGGCTCTTCAACAGGTAGCCCATGGCCGAGCCGATCTCCAAGACGACCGTACCGGGCGCCCCCGAGCTCTCCACGGGGAAGGCGGACTCGGTGCTGCAGCGCAAGCTCAAGCTGTCGGACATGCTCGAGCTGTCCTCGTTCACCGAGGTCTGCCAGGGCTTCTCCGAGCTGTACCGGGTGGGGGTCAAGGTCTACGAGGAGAAGGGGCCCAAGCTGGTGGACATCAAGGCGCCGGGCACCGATCTGTGCTCCTACGTCTTCGAGTTCGCCAACGGCAAGGCGCAGTGCATCCGCACCGCGGCGCGCGTCAAGGACGGCCCGGTGGAGCTCAAGGACGGGGTGCGCTCGGTGGGCGGCGAAACCGGCGGCGACGTGTTCTCGGTGCCCTGCTTCACCGGCTGTCGCTACCTGGTGATGCCCGTGCGCCACGAGGGCGACGTGCTGGGCCGGGTGGTCTTCGGCCCCTATGTGCCCGACGACCTGGCCGCGCTGCCGCCGGGGACCGCGGCGGTGGTGGGGCAGGGTTTCGACGTGCGCCGAGCGGGGGAGATGCTGGCCCAGGCCCGCCACGCTCCCGAGGCCTCGCTGGGGCGCATCCTGGGGCACTTCCGGGCCATCATCGACTCCCTGGTCTTCGCCGGGCAGAAGCTCTACCTGACGAGCCAGGTGCACATCGAGGCCACCCGCGAGGCCTTCCGGGAGATCGAGAGCAAGAACCGCGAGCTGACCGCCACCAACGAGCGGCTGCGCGAGCTCGACCGCCTCAAGTCCAACTTCCTGGCCACGGTGAGCCACGAGCTGCGCACCCCGCTGACGTCGATCATCGGCTACTCCGAGATGCTGGTGCAGGGGATGGCCGGGCCGATCAACGAAGAGCAAGACGAGTACATGCGCACCATCCTCGAGAAGGGCGAGAGCCTGCTCGCCCTCATCAGCTCGATCCTCGATCTCACGCAGATCGAGGCGGGGCGCATGCGGCTGTCCTTCGCTCCTTGCGACCTGGGCGACATCGTCAAGCAGGCGGTGAGCGCGGTGATGCCGCAGGCCCAGCAGAAGCGCCTGCAGCTCGACGTGAACCTGGCCGCGGGCATGGAGCGGCCCAGCGTGGACCGGGACAAGCTCCGCCAGTGCCTCATCAACCTGCTGGCCAACTCGGTCAAGTTCACGCCCGAAGGCGGACGCCTCGGCGTGGCGGTGCTGGCCGAGGCCCCGGCGGGCGTGCTTGCGGCGGGGAAGCGCGGCTTCACGCTGGTGGTGCAGGACACCGGCATCGGCATCCCCACCGAGCAGAAGGACCGGATCTTCGAGAGCTTCTACCAGGTCGACCAGAGCTCGACCCGGCAGTACGGCGGCGCGGGCCTGGGGCTGGCCATCGTCAAGAGCTTCGTCGAGGCCCACGGCGGCAAGGTGCGGGTCGACAGCGAGGTGGGCAGGTACAGCCGCTTCACGCTGGTCCTGCCCTACAAGCCCGAGGTGCCGGAGACGGAGATCGACGGACCGTTTTGAGGAGCCATAAGTTTTAAGTCGTAAGTTTTGAGTGGGTTGGGTCCGAGCCACGACCGTGAGGGAGTCGGCAATCCGAGCATCCACGCCCGCACAACTGACCCGGGCGGAGCCGGACACTCCGGTCGTTGATCCGGTGCTCTAGGTGCCACGCGCCCGGGAGGTCGGCGCCAGCGTTCCCTGGGCGAGCTCTACCCCCGTCGTCGACTCCAGGTCCTCCACCAGCTTCGCCACCGCGCGCTCCACCCGCTCGCTTGCCTCGGGCAGATGGCGGATGCGCACCACCGTCTCGCGAGCGTTGGCCCAGACCTCCACGGGTCGGCGCGGCGGCTCGAGCAGCTCGCGGATGCGGCCCCAGTCGGTGAGGCGCTCGCCCGGCTTCTTGATCAGCGCTCCGCGGATGAGCTCCACCAGAGGGGCCGGCAGGTCGGGCCGCAGCTCGGTGACCTCGGGCGGCGGCTGGCGCACGTGGGCCTTGAGCATGTCCACGACCTGGTCGGCCACGAACGGGAGCGTGCCGGTCACCATCTCGAAGGCCATCACGCCCAGCGCATAGACGTCGGCCCGGCCGTCCGGCACCTGTCCGATGGCGGCCTCGGGGGCCAGGTACTGCGGAGTGCCTTCCACGGTCTTGGAGCGCCGCCCCTCGGCGTCCTTGAGGATGGGGCGGGCGAGGCCAAAGTCCATCAGCTTCACGCCGCCGCGCTCGTCCAGCGCCACGTTGCCGGGCTTGACGTCGCGGTGCGCGAAGCCCATCCGGTGCGCCGTCTCCAGGGCGAGGGCGACCTGGCGCAGGATGGCGATGGCCTCCTCGGGCGGAAGCACCTTTCGCGTCTGCAGCACCTGCGCGAGGTCGGTGCCGCCCAGCCGCTCCATGACGATGAAGTAGGTCGCGTAGGCCGCTTCGGTGTCGTAGACCTGCACGATGTTCGAGTGGCTCAGCCGCGCCACCGTTCGCGCCTCCTCCAGGAACCGGTCGCGGAATCCGTCGTGGTAGACCAGGGCGTGGCTGAGCATCTTGACCGCGACGAGGCGGTCGAGCCCCGGATGCAGCGCCTCGTAGACGCGGCCGGTCGTGCCCTCTCCGATGCACCGCAGCAGGCGGTACTTGCCGACCCGCTCCATCCCGCCGCCCTCTTCCAGGCGCTGGCCAAGGACCTGGGTGAGAAAGGCCGCCAGCTGCGGGTGCTCACTGAGCAGCGGCTCGAGCGCGGAGCGGTTGAGCACGATACAGGTGGTGCTCACCTCGGCGAGCA
>JACRCT010000760.1 GCA_016218885.1 Deltaproteobacteria bacterium
AGACCTGCACCAGCCCGCCGGCTCCGATCTGCAAGGACGCGCAGACCATGGCCGTCTACTCCGCGACGGGGACCTGCGGCGCGGGCGGAACCTGCTCCTACGCACCGAGCGACGTGGCCTGCGCGCTGGGCTGCGACTCGGCGACGGGCAAGTGCAAGACCGGGTGCGACGCGGGCAAGCACGTGTGCAACGGCGTGTGCGTCGAAAGCAGCGGCCTGGCCACCTGCGGGACGTCTTGCACTCCCTGTCCGACTGATGCCCACGGCACCGCCACCTGCGACGGGACCCAATGCGGGATGCAATGCTCGACTGGGTGGCAGAGAAGTGGGGCGGGGTGCTCGGACATCAACGAGTGCGTGACCAACAATGGCGGGTGCCATGTGCACGCGACCTGCACCAACTTGCCGGGGTCGCGGACGTGTGCGTGCCACCAAGGCTACACCGGCGACGGGATCACCTGCGCCTCTCCCTGCGACGGGATGACCTGCAACAGCCCGCCGACGTGCTTTGCGGGTGGGGCCTGCGTGAACGGCTCGTGCCAGTACGATCCCACGGTCGGCGCCTCCTGCAACGATGGCGATGCGTGCACCGGGCAGGACCTGTGCTTGAGCTCGGGGGTCTGCGCGGGGACGCTGAAGACCTGCACCAGCCCGCCGGCATCGACCTGCAAGAACGCGCAGACCATGACGAGCTACTCCTCCATCGGGACGTGTGGTGCCGGTGGGGTCTGCTCGTACTCGATGAGCGACGTGACTTGCGCGCTGGGCTGCGATTCGGCGACGGGCCAGTGTAAGACCGGGTGCGACGCGGGCAAGCACGTGTGCAACGGCGGATGCGTCGACAACAGCAGCCTGGCCACCTGTGGGACCTCATGCACGCCTTGCCCGACCGATGCGCATGGCACGGCAACCTGCGACGGGACGCGGTGCGGGCAGCAGTGCGTGGCCGGGTGGCAGAGCAACGGGACGGGGTGCACGGACATCAACGAGTGCCTGACCAGCAACGGCGGGTGCCACGCAGATGCGACCTGCACCAACACGCCGGGGTCGAGGACGTGTGCGTGCAACCAGGGCTTCGCCGGCGATGGGTTCACTTGCACCGTGCAGGTCGTCGACGACCGAGAATGGGCGAACTGGCAGGTGCCGCCCCACGCGCCGAGGTCCTTCACCGTCGGCACCGACACGGTCACCGACAACTGGACGGGCCTGGTCTGGCAGCGTGCGGTGCCCAGCCAGACCTTCACTTGGGAGCAGGCCAAGGCCTACTGCGACAGCCTCGATCTCGGAGGCCACACCGACTGGAGCCTGCCGACGAGGATCGAGCTGCTGAGCATCGTGGATTCGAGCCGATACTCTCCGGCCATCGACCCCAGCGCGTTCCCCGGGACACCGGACTATTTCTGGGCTTCGACGCCATCCGCAAAGTCCAGTGAGAATGCTTGGATGGTCAGCTTCGACAACGGCGACTCGAGCGGCTACCGAGCCAGCAACTCGATCAACGTTCGGTGCGTGCGTTGAGCATTGAAGACGGGGTCGACGCGGTGTGATCCTACCGCCTTGATTGATGGCTGGTTTCCGCTGATGGCAATGGGCTTTCTAGAGCGCGTTGCTCGACCAGGGAACGGAAGGAGAACGTACCCATGAAACGAATTCTCATTGTTGCCGGGGCTGCAGTCGTGCTTGTTGGCAGCTGGGCCTGGGCTGCTGCCCCGGGGGGCCGCTACACGGTCGGAACCGAGACCGTGACCGACAACAAGACCGGGTTGATCTGGCAGCGCACCGTGCCCTCGCAATCGTACAGCAAGAGTGCGGGGAGAACCTATTGCCAGACGCTCAACCTGGGCGGCTTCTCTACCGGCTGGCGGCTTCCGGAGAAGGAGGAGATGGAAACGCTCGTGGACGTGCGTGCCGTGAATCCGAATTCAAGCATCGACCAGACAGCGTTTCCGAATACGCCGAATTTCGCTCGTTTCTGGACGTCGACGCCGTACGCAAGAAATGGCCTCCGCTCCTGGACCATCGAATTCGGCACGGGCAGCACCGGCAATTACGAGGACCTGAATGCGTACCGGGTTCGGTGTGTGCGTTGAGGCCGCAGCCTCCCTCCTCAGCCATCGGGATGGGGGGAAGCTCGAGCAGCATTCGGGTGAGCGCGCTCCAGCTCGTCGCAGCTGGAGGCTTGGAGGAGCAAAGGCCATGAAAAGAGCGCTTGTTGCTTTGTCCCTGGCGGCCCTGGCGCTGTGCGCCTGCACGCCGCCGAGCGAGAGTTGCATCAAGACCACCTGCGCGGAGCAGGGCAAGAGCTGCGGGCAGATTGACGACGGCTGCGGAGGGAGCCTCGAGTGCGGGGCGAGCTGCCCGGAAGACGCCACCTGTACCGATGGCGCGATGAACCAGGACGAGACCGACGTGGACTGCGGGGGGCGGTGCAGCAAGAAGTGCCTCTTCGGGAAGGGCTGCGCGGGCTGGGACGACTGCACGAGCGGGAGATGCGAGGTAGGCAAGTGCGCGGAGCCCGATGCCTGCCGCAACAACCTGAAGGACGGCCTCGAGACCGATGCCGACTGCGGTGGGACCCAGTGCCTGGCGTGCGCGGTCGGGAAGTACTGCCGCGAGCACACCGACTGCTTGTCGGCGACCTGCGTCTACGGTGTCTGCAAGGAGCCGAGCTGCACGGACGGAATGAAGAACCAGGGCGAGGTCGATGTGGATTGCGCCGGGCCGTGCTCCACCAAGTGCGCCGACGGCAAGGTCTGCGGCGGGCCGGCGGACTGTGCCTCGGGAGCCTGCGCCGGCGGCAGGTGCATCAGCTGCCAGGACGAAGCGAAGAATGGCTCCGAGGCCGACGTGGATTGCGGCGGAGCCTGCTCGACGAAGTGCGGGAACGGGAAGAGCTGCGGCGGACCGGCGGACTGCCAGTCGGGGATGTGCGAGAACCAGCGCTGCGTCGCGACGGGCTGCTCGGATGGCGTGAAGAATGGCAGCGAGACCGATACCGACTGCGGCGGGGGCTGCCCGACCAAGTGCACCGAGGGCAAGCGCTGCACGCTTCCTGGCGATTGCCAGTCGGGCCTATGTCCGGGTGGGACCTGTGTGGCGTGCCTGGTCGACGGAGTGAAGGATGGGCAGGAGACGGACGTGGATTGCGGCGCGTCCTGTCCGTCGCAGTGCGCGGACGGCAAGGTCTGCGGTGCGCTGGCGGACTGCAGCTCGGGAGGGATCTGCCTCAACGACCGGTGCCAGAGGCATTGCGGCGTCGGCAATGGCGGCTGCGACGCTGATGCACTATGCACAAACACGCCGAGCGGCAGGACGTGCGTCTGCCGGGCAGGCTACCTGGGCGACGGAATGGGGTGCATGGACATCGACGAGTGCCAGACCGGCAATGGCGGCTGCAACGACGCCAACGCTCCCGTCTGCGTGAACGAGCCCGGTGGGTATCGCTGCATAGCCGACTTGGAGTGGGCCAATTGGTCCGTTCCACCCGAGACGCCCTCGAGCTACACGGTGGGCGTCGAGACCGTTACCGACAACGTGACCGGCCTGATCTGGCAGAAGGACGTGGTGAGCTTGAGCTTCAACTGGGGGGACGCCAAGACGTATTGCTCTGTCATCAGCCTGGGCGGACAGGGCGGTTGGCGGTTGCCGACGCTCATCGAGCTGCTGAGCATCGTGAACTCGGGGCGCAGCGACCCCGCCATCAACACCAGCGCCTTCCCCAACACGCCCTCAGAGCACTTCTGGTCCTCGACGCCGTATTCCGGGAGCCTCGGCGGCGCGTGGCGCGTCTACTTCAACGGCGGCGGCACGACCTTCAACAACCTCTCGAGCATGGGCAGAGTACGGTGTGTGCGGTGAAGACGGGGTCGCCGTCTTGCCGCTCTGACGTTGGAGAGGGCCGGGATGGGGCTGCTCTCGAAGGGTTTCCCCGTCTACCAGGCCGCGAGGGACCTCGCCGAACTTCAAGCTCAAGGAGGAGTCGATGAAACGAGTCTGGCTGGCGCTCATGGGCATGGTCGCAGGGTTGGTCACCGCCTCGCCTGGCTGGGCAGCGGCTCCAGCGGGTCGCTACACGGTCGCGACCGACACGGTGAGGGACAACAAGACCGGGCTCACCTGGCAACGGGGAGTGCCGACCTCGTACTACAGCTGGGCGAATGCCCAGAGCTACTGCCAGGCGCTCAACCTCGGTGGCTTCTCATCGGGCTGGAGATTGCCGACCAAGAAGGAGCTAGAGACCCTGGTCGACCGTAGAGACAACAACCCCAGCATCGATTCGACGGCTTTCCCCAACACGCCCTCGGAGTGGTTCTGGACCTCGACGCCGTACGCGAGTGCTGGCAGCGCCTGGTACGTCTACTTCGACTTCGGCTTCTCGGACTACGGCGACACAACGTACATATGCAAAGTCCGGTGTGTGCGCTGATCACGGCGTGTGCCGGTGCACCCGGCGCGGCCACGGCTTGCCGGTCCTCGGGCCAGGCCCATTTTCGGCCACTGTTGGGCAGGTGGCGGAGTGGCACTTGGACGTCCAAATGCAGGTCGCCGGGCCGCTGGGAGCGTCCAAGCAGGCCTCTTGAGTAAAGGAAAACGGCGGAAACGGATTGCCGAAGGGCGCTATCCTGCGAAGCCCATGATCCCCTCCTTCAACACCGCGGGCCCCTGCATCCCCGGCGAGCACTACATGATCCCGCCCGAGAGGCGGCTGTCGGGGATGCGGCGTCTGATCGACGAGGGCAAGTACTTCACCCTGCATGCCGGCCGGCAGACAGGGAAGACCACCTCGGCCATGTGGCTGGTGGATGAGCTCAACCGCCAGGGGCGCTACAGCGCCGCCTGGCTTGACGTCCAGCGCGCGCGGGAGGAGCCCGACCCAGGCCAAGCCTTCCAGCTCGTCCTGGGGGCCTTCGACAACGGCTTCGCGCGTGACTTGCCCAGGCTGGCCAGACCAGGCCGCACCGCGATCAAGCGCCTGCTCGAGGTACCGGGGTCAGCGATAGTCGAATACCTCAGCTTCGTCGCGCGTCGCTCCTCGCGCCCCTTGGTTCTCTTCATCGACGAGGCGGACGGCCTGGTTGGAAAGGCGATGCTCTCGTTCCTGACCCAGCTCAGGGAGGGCTACATCGCGCGGTCGAAGAAGCCCTTCCCGCACTCCATCGCCTTGGTCGGCCAGCGGCAGGTCCGCGACTACGTCCTCGAGCAGAAGGAGCGCCAGGGTCTGCGGTGGCTGGGCACGACCTCGCCGTTCAACATCACCGCCGAGGCGCTCACGCTGGCGTCGTTCACGCGCGACGAGGTGGCGGAGCTGGTCGGCCAGCACACCGCGAAGACGGGCCAGCGCTTCGAGCCGGCAGCGGTCGAGAGCATCTACGATCTCTCGCGAGGCCACCCCTGGCTGGTCAACGCGATGGCCGACCAGGTGGTCAACCGCGCCGTCGAGGATCGCTCCGTCTCGGTCACCCCCGCGGATGTTGAGTCCGCCAAGGAGACGCTCATCCTTCAGCGGCGCACGCACATCGATTCGATCGTGGCCCGGCTGCGAGAGGAGAGGGTGCGCCGGGTCGTCGAGCCGATGCTCACCGGTGGGAGCTTCGCCCGCGATGTTCTCGATGACGATCTGTCGTACGTCGCCGGGCTGGGGCTCATTGCGCTGCGCGAGGGCAAGTGGGTGATCGCCAACCGTATCTACGCTGAGGTCGTGCCACGGGCTCTCACCTTCGTGCAGCAGACCTCGTTGGACCAGAACCCGGCTTGGTACGTTCGCTCGGACGGGCGGCTGGACATTGTCAAGCTGATGACCGCTTTCCAGGAGTTCTGGCGCAAGGATGGGCACCTTGCAGCCGAGGGCTTCGCCTACCGCGAGGCGGGTCCGCACCTGCTGCTCAGGGCCTTCCTGCAGCGGGTCGTAAACGGGGGCGGGCGCATCGAGCGCGAGTACGGCCTGGGGCGCGGAGCGCTGGACCTGATGGTCTTCTTCAAGGACGAGCGGTTCGCCATCGAGGTGAAGCTGCGGCGTGGGCGGGAGACCGAGAAGGACGCGCTGAAGCAGGTCAGCGGCTACCTCGAGCGCGCTGGCCTGAAGGAGGGCTGGCTGGTCCTCTTCGATCTGCGCAAGCGGGCGCTCTGGAAGAAGAAGCTCCTCCGGCGACACAGGAAGGTGCGGGGCAAGCGGGTCCACGTCATTGGCCTGTGAGCGAGCTGGGTGGGGAGGGGCGGACCGGCTGCAGTGCTGGCCTGCTCCAGAGGGCTGCCCGAGCTGATGGATGACGTGCGCGGCCGGCGTGGCGCTGCCTGTCCTCCCAGTGTGGTCCAGCTGCTCCCCAATCGTCGCCCCGCGGGCGGGATGTGAGACGGGGTAGGTAGGTTAGGCAAGGCACTTGGACGTCCAAGTGCGGACTTGCGCGATCGCGAGGCCCCTACCCACCAGGGACCTCCCGGGACCTCCCGATGCCGCTGCTCCACAAGGGGCCAGCCTCTTCCTGCGCGCCTGCGTGCTGCCTAGCTTGACCCTGCCGCGGCCGGGCGCTCCGTTCATTCATTCCGGCAAGCGAGACCCTCATGCTGAACGCCTTGGAGCTTCATTGGCTGGCGCAGCGGCTTCAGCGCTCCGGGGTACCTCTGGCGCCGCGGGTGCTGCGCAAGCTGATTCAGATCCTCTTCAACTCCTACATCGGGACCGAGGCGGAGATCGGTGAGGGCACCGAGCTCGCCTACGGCGGGTTGGGCATCGTCATCCACCCCGCGTCCCGCCTGGGACGCAACGTCCTGGTCGGCCCGCATGTCACGGTGGGAGGGCGCTCGCTCTCCAAGGGCGCGCCGGTCATCGAGGACGACGTGAAGATCGGCGCGGGCGCCTGCCTCTTGGGGGACATCCGCGTGGGGCACGGGGCCCTCATCGGGGCCAACGCGGTGGTCACCCGCGACGTGCCCGCCAACACCGTGGTCGCGGGCGTACCCGCCCGGGAGATCGGCCGCAACGCGCCGGAGCCTTCTCCATCCTCGAGCCAGGCGGCGGAGGAAGCGTGAGTGCGAGGTTGGCGGGAGCGCGGGTTCTCCTCGTCGGCGGCTTTCCCCCGCCTCACGGCGGCATCTCGGTCCACGTGCAGGCCCTGCGCGACGAGCTGCGCTCGCGCGGTGCCTTCGTCCACGTCCTCGATGTCGGCAGGCACAAGGCCGCGTCGTCGGAGCTGAACATTCTCCCTATCCGCGGGCCCTGGGCTCTGGCGGCGCAGCTGGCGCGTCATGCCGCCTCGGGCTGGCTCATCCACGTGCATGTCAACGGTCACAACACGCGCTCCTGGATGGTGGCGCTGGCCGGTGCCCTCTCTCGTCGCCCGCTCGGGCCGGCGCCGATGCTCACGGTGCACAGCGGTCTGCTGCCCACCTGGCTGGCGCAGGGGCCGGCACACCAGCGCCTTGCGCGCCGGGTTGCGAGCGCCTACGGGTGGGTGGTCGCCGTAAGCCCCATTGTCGCTCGAGCGCTCGTCGAGGCCGGGGTCGCTCCCGGCCGCGTGGTGGTCGCTCCGGCAGCGACCGGACCCGTGGTGCCCGGCGAGCCGCCCCTTCAATTCGAGGAGGCGCGCGCCACCTTCCAGCCCCTCCTCGCATGCGCTGCCGCCGCGAGCCCCATCTACGGGCTGCGCGTGCTCCTGCCGGCGCTGCGCCTGCTCACGCTGCGTCGACCTTCGACGGGGGCGGTGCTGTTCGGCTCCCTCTGTGCCGCACACGTCGAGGCGGCAGCCGTCGAGCACGGCCTGGCGCACAGGGTGCGTTTTCTGGGAGAGCTCGACCACGGGGCGGCACTGGCGGTCATCGCCGGCGCAGACGTGTTCGTGCGTCCGACGTTGGCAGACGGCGACGCGCTCTCGGTCAGAGAGGCCGTGGCGCTGGGGCGTCCGGTAGTGGCGAGCGCGGTGGGGCATCGCCCGGACGGCGTGACGCTGTTTCGCCCCGGCGACGCCGCCGAGCTCGCGCTGCGGGTCGAGGAGGCGCTGGCAAGGCCGGCGCCAAATCCTTCCCCCGAGCAGGGGTTCGAAGCGGTGTTCTCTGCCTACGAGGCGCTGTGGGCGGGCCGGCGCGCCGGGAGCGGCGGGCGAGAGGTGCGGCTCGGGGCGTGAGACGCAGCAGCGGCCAGTGGGGGAGGGGGGAGCCATGTGCGGGATCGCGGGGCGGGTGAATAGGGCGCGCGAGAGGGCGGTCGATCCCGGCCGGCTCGCGGAGGCGATCCATCGGATGGCTCACCGCGGGCCCGACGGCGAAGGGCTCTACTTCCACGAGAACGCCGGGCTGGGGCATCGGCGTCTATCGATCATCGACCTGGCCACCGGCGGTCAGCCCCTGTGCAATGAGGACCGCACCCTCTGGGTCACCTTCAACGGAGAGATCTACAACCACGCCCTGCTGCGGGAGGAGCTCGTCGCGCTCGGGCACCGCTTCGCGACTCGCTCGGACACCG
>JACRCT010000753.1 GCA_016218885.1 Deltaproteobacteria bacterium
AAGCTCATTCCTCACCAGCACGCAGGCGGTCACCACGACCACCTGCGCGAGGGAGCCCATTTCCACGACGCGGAGCACGAACACCCCCGTGCATCCGTCTCCAACGCCAAGCAGGTGCGCCAGGGCGTCCTCATCAGCGGTGCGCTGGTCTTCCACCGCCTTCCGGAGGGTTTTGCCATCGGCGCCAGCTTCGCCACCGGAGAGACCCAGCCCCTGGGGATCCTGGTAGCGGCCTCGGTCGCGTTGCAGAACGTGTGCGAAGGGCTGGTGATGTCGGCCCCGTTGCGCGCCGGGGGCGTCCGGCCCTGGAGGGCGTTGCTGCTCACCAGCGCCACCGGCTTGACCGTTCCGGTCACCGCTCTGCTCGGCTTCATGTTTGCCCAGCACGTGCAGGGCGCGCTGCCCTTCGGGCTGGCGCTGGCAGCGGGCTCGCTCATCGGCGTGACCTCGAACGAGATCATCCCCGAGACCCATGGCCACGGGAACGAGGCGCTGGCCACCCTGGGCATCGTCGCCGGCTTCGTCTTCACCGTCGTCATGCGCGTCGGGTTGGGGATCGACTAGCTCCGCGTCTCCACATCATCCCGAAGGCGGCCAGGGACAAGAGGCTCGCCAGCCCGGCTACGATCAGCAGCCAGGGCTCGCGCTGCGGCGGCAGGGCGGCGGGCTCGGCCTGCGGGCTAGGGGTTGGCGCCGAGCGCAGCGCCTGGACGAGCGTCGCAGTGGAGGGGGCTTCGGGCTCCCGGGGCGCTGCTGGGGCGCTCGCCACGGGCTCGGGGACAGGCTGGGGCTCCACGGCGAGATCTGCCTTGGCGCTGGCAGCCTCGGTCGGCGGATCAGCGGGCTCAGCTCGCCGGGCCACCTTCGACTTCTGAGCGCCCCGGGGTGCCCGGGCGATCGTGGCGACGGGAAGCTCGCCGCGAGAAGGGGCGGGGGCCACCTCCGGCGCTGGAAGGGGAGGGGGAGGAGCCGCGGCGGCGAGGCGAGGTCGCAGGAGCGGCTCGGGCTCGGTCGCGTCGACCTCCGCGAGCAGGGTGTCGAGGCGCTCCACGGCCAGGCTCAGCCGCTGCTGCCAATCCTTCTCCGGGTCGAGTCGGGGAGCGACCGTCAAGGTGATTCCCAGGCCACGGCGGGCTTCGAAGACCACTTTCTGCTGTAGCTTGAACTTGTAGCCGGTCATGTAGCTCACGAGACCGAAGTCGCCCGCGTACACGAGCTTCACGATCAGCTCGTGGGACCCTGGGGCGAGCTGGCTCTGCAAGACCGCAATGGTGCCGGGCGCGGCCTGCAAGGTTTCGATCGCGGGCATGGCCAGCGCCCGGCCGTCGAGCATGAAGGCGGCCTGCTCCAGGGCGTACCCCCGGCCCGCCGAGGGCCTGAGGCTGATGGTCGCCTGGGGCCCGGGGATGGCGGCCAACTGCTGCTGGAGCGCGCGCTCGACGTCGCCTCGCGCTCGCGTGGTCACGTCATCCGCCCCCGTGAGCAGCACTGCGCCCAGCAAGGCCAGGCCGGCGGTGGTGGTCGTGAGCATAGTCCCCCGTCAGAAATGGTGGCGGGCTGCGTGCCAGTCTCGGCTCACCAGCATCAGCCTATTCCCGGACCCCGTCCAGGAATCGGCCCCCGCGCAGGCAGGCAGGGCAGACTCTGGCGCGGTTTGAAGGGCCGGCCTTCCGATGCCACCTCGGACTGAGCCTGCGGAGGGGCGCTCTGCGCGGGTCAGTGCTGCCGCTTGGCGCCGTGCTCGTCTGCATCGCCGACGCGGGTGTGCGCCTCCTTGTGCTGGGGAGGTGCCGAGGACTTGTCGCGCTTCAACCAGGGATCCGACGGGTGGGACACGGGTGGGCCCTTGAGGAGCTTGGGGATGTCGAAGACGAAGGACTCGCGCACGTAGCCCGAAGGCGCGTGCTGTCCGGTGTCCATGCGGATGGCATCCTTGGGGCAAGCCTCTACGCAGAACCCGCACACCACACAGCGCAGCTCGTCGATGACGAACCGGGTGGGGTATTTCTCGATGACCGCGTTCTCCCGGGCGTCATCGACCGGGTACTCGCCCGCTTCGATGTAGATGCACTGAGCGGGGCAGACGGTCGCGCACATGTAGCAGGCGACGCAGCGGGGCCGGCCGTCATCGCGCGGGACCAGGCGGTGCAGCCCGCGGTACCCGGGCGGGAAAGGGGCTCGCTCCTCGGGGTACTGCACCGTGGAGACTCTGCTGATGCCCTTGCGTGCCAGGATGTCGGGCGCCGGGTCGCGCTGGCCGAAGAGGTTGCGCAGGAAGTGGCGAGCGGTGATGGCGATGCCGCGCACGAGCTCGGGCAGGTACAGCCGCTCGGTCGGCGTCATCTCGCTGCTCTCGGGGATCTTGTAGGCCATCGCGCTCTCCTTGCGGCCCTTCGGTGCGCTGCCGCAGCAACCTTCCCGTCCAGAACCGACGAACTCCTCCAGGCGACGACGGACCCGCTTCTGCCTCTCGTGGAAGGGCGAGCAGCGAATGCTAGTGCACAGGCCCTCCGTGAGCCGGGGCCTCGACCGCCTTGGTGGCGGGGGCGGGCTTGTAGGCCACGAGGGAAACCAGGATGGCGATCTCCAGCAGCCCCACCAGAGCGAGATAGCGCAGGCTCGGGTCCAGGAGCACCAGCGCGCCGGAGACGAACACGTTGGCCAGCCCGATGGGCAGCAGCATGCGCCACCCGAGCTTCTGCACCTGGTCGTAGCGGAAGCGC
>JACRCT010000053.1 GCA_016218885.1 Deltaproteobacteria bacterium
CCACTCGGCCAGGGGAGCGAGGCTCAACGTCGGGGGCCAGGCGGTGGGGTCGCTGCTGACCGGGCTGGAGCGGGCCGCCGAGCTCGCCGAGCGCCCGGGCGTCGAGTCCGGTCTCGCCGCGCTCGAGGGACTCGCCGCCAAGACCCTGATGGCCATGCGTGGCTGAAGCCGCCGCGCCGGTGCTCCAGGGTGATCAGGGCCGACTCCCTTGAACGGCGCGGGCCAGCGTCTCTCCCATCACGCGGTGCCCCGCCGTGCTGGGATGGATTCCGTCCTGGGACATCAGCCCCGCGGCGGGCTTCGTCGGGTCGGCGGGGTCGGCCAGCGCGGCGGCGAAGTCCACCACGCCATCGACCAGATCGGTCGATTGGATGAAGGCGTTTACCTCCTGGCGGGTGAGCTCCCAGGCTTCGGTTCGTTTGGGGGCGCTGTTGGGGATGATGGTGCCGCCCCAGGTCCGCAGCCCCGCCCGCCGCAGCGCCAAGAAGATCTTGGTGAGTCCGTCGATCACGAAGGGTGGGTACTCGCGGTGCAGGTCGTTGATGCCGATCTCGACGACGCAGTCGGTGATCCCCGGCAGGGCGAGCACGTCGCTGTCGATGCGGAAGTAGGCGCGCTCCACGCCGTCGCCACCCTCCGAGGCGTCGACCACCGGGAACGCCAGCTCCTGCTGCGCCACGCCGACGAACCGTCCCTCGGTCGTCCCGGCGGCCATGCCCGCGCCGATGCTGTCGCCCAGCACGGCGATCACCCGCTGCCGCTCCCCAAGCACGGCGACGTACTTGACCCCGTAGACCGCGACGTCGCGAGTGCCACCGCTGATCGTGGGCAGGCCCGCGACGTTTCCGCTCGCCCGCACGCCGTCGCTGACGATGTCCTGCCCCGAGGGCACGGTCCCCGTCGCGGCGAAGGAGACCGCGTAGCGCCCGCCGTGAGCCACCACGAAGGGCAGCGGGTCGGATAAGGCCACTGCCCCCGGCGCCAGGCTCACTCCCTTCTGGGCGCTGAAGAGGAGCGGCGTGTTGCCTTCGACGGTTCCGCTGCCGAGATAGCGACCGAGCCAAGCCTCGCGCACATTCATCCCCGTCAGGTGCCCCCAGAGCGCCACCTTGACCTGCGTGCCCGCCCGCATCGTCGTGAACGGAACGCGGAAGGTGGTCACCGTCGGGAAGGAGTCTTCATACGGCAACGTGCTCGCCGTGACCGTCGCAAACTCGGTCGGGGGTAGCGGCGTACCAGTGTCCGCTTGCACTTGAGCATCGCCCGCGCCCCCGCCATCGACCGAGGCGTCGGCGGCCTCACTGGGTTGGGCATCGAGCGGGGGCTCTCCAGTGGTCTTGCCCCCACAGCAGGCGACGACCAACACGACCCCGCTGGACACGAGGCAGGCGTAGAGCGTTCGCATGCGCCGCTCCCGAGCAAGCGTCGTACCGTTCCGCGGCCAGGGAGCGACCTGGGCAATTGTTTTCTCCGCAGTTTCTGCTTGTTGCCGCGGGTGGCGCAAGCCGGGGGAAACCGGCTACCCTCTGCCGGCATTTTTGCCCGGACCGCGCAAGCAGCTCTCACGCTCAGCGGCTTGCCCGTCCGGGCGATCCGCCGTTTGCCGGAGCACGCGAAAACAGGAGAGACCATGGCGACTCAGGACTTCCAGTTCCAGGAGCTCTTTCCGCTCGGGCCGGACACCACGCGCTACCGGCTGGTGACCCGCGAGCACGTCTCGGTCGACCGCTTCGACGGCCAGGAGATCCTCAAGGTCACACCCGAGGGCCTGACGCTGCTGGCGCGCGAGGCGATGCGCGACGTCAACTTCCTGCTCCGCCCCGCCCACCTCGAGAAGGTGGCGGCGATCCTCTCCGACCCCGAGGCCACCCCCAATGATCGGGGAGTCGCTGCGGCCATGCTCGCCAATGCCGAGGTGGCCGCCCGCGGCACGCTGCCCTTCTGCCAGGACACGGGGACGGCGACGGTCATCGCCAAGAAGGGCCAGCAGGTCTGGACCGGCGGCGGCGACGAGGCGGCGCTCGCACGGGGCATCTGGAACACCTACACGGAGCAGAACCTTCGATACTCGCAGAACGCGCCGCTGAACATGTACGAAGAGGTCAACACCGGCTCCAATCTGCCGGCGCAGATCGACCTCTTCGCCACCGACGGCATGGAGTACTCCTTCCTCTTCCTGGCCAAGGGCGGCGGCTCGGCGAACAAGACCGCGCTCTTCCAGGAGACCAAGGCCTTGGTGAACCCCGGCTCGCTCGAGAAGTACCTCGTGGAGAAGATGAAAGGTTTGGGGACGGCCGCCTGCCCGCCCTATCACCTGGCGTTCGTCATTGGCGGCACGTCAGCCGACGCCACGCTCAAAGCGGTCAAGCTGGCCTCCACCGGTTACCTCGACCACCTGCCCACCGAAGGCAACGAGCTCGGCCGCGCCTTCCGCGACACTGAGCTCGAGGGCAGGCTCCAGCAAGCGGCCTTCAAGAGCGGCTACGGTGCCCAGTTCGGAGGCAAGTGGTTCGTGCTCGACGTGCGCGTCGTGCGTCTGCCACGCCACGGCGCCTCCTGCCCCATCGGCATGGCGGTGTCCTGCTCGGCCGACCGGAACGTGAAGGCGAAGATCGACCGCGACGGGCTCTGGCTCGAAGAGCTGGAGCGCAACCCCGGCCGCTTCATCCCCGAGCAGCACCGCAAGCGCCACGACCACGGGATCGTGAAGGTCGACCTGAACCGGCCCATGAAGGACATCCTCGCCGAGCTGAGCAAGCACCCGGTCACGACCCAGCTCTCGCTGACGGGCACCATCGTCGTCGCCCGCGACATCGCCCACGCCAAGATCAAGCAGCGCCTCGACGCCGGCCAGGGCCTGCCGCAGTACCTCAAGGACCACCCGGTCTACTACGCCGGTCCGGCCAAGACGCCGCAGGGCATGCCCTCGGGCTCCTTCGGCCCCACCACCGCCGGTCGGATGGACTCCTACGTGGAGCTCTTCCAGTCCCAGGGCGGCTCGATGGTCATGATCGCCAAGGGCAATCGCAGCAAGGCGGTCACCGACTCCTGCAAGAAGCACGGCGGGTTCTACCTGGGCTCCATCGGCGGTCCGGCGGCCATCCTCGCTCAGGAGCACATCAAGAAGGTCGAGGTGCTCGAATTCCCCGAGTTGGGCATGGAGGCGGTCTACCGAATCGAGGTCTCGGACTTCCCGGCCTTCATCCTCGTGGACGACAAGGGCAACGACTTCTACGCCTCACTCGCCGCCAAGTAGCCGTTGGGCCCGACCTCCGCCTTGATTTTGCACGAGCGCATCGCCGCATTTTTGGGCAGGATATGCCTCCTGTCATCCACCGGACTCCCGCCGGCTTCTCCGGCTCAGGAGGGGAACTGATGAGCAAGCTCACGATCGTCCTGGCCCTCGCTCTCTCGGCCAGCGCGGCCCAGGCCGCCGACTTCGCCGCCCCTGCCGCAGTGGTCGAGCCCAAGCCCCAGGTCCGCGAGCTTGCCCGCAAGCTGGTGGTGGAGTCCGCCGGGGTGAAGGAGGGCGATCTCGTCCTGATCACCGGCACCTTCGACGATCGCGAATTGGTCGAGGACCTGGCGGTGGCGGTGCGGCGCGTGGGCGGCAACCCGCTGGTGCTGGTGGACAGCGACACCCTGCTGCGCCGCTTCTACGACGAGGTGCCCGAGAAGTATGACGGACAAGCCGCCGCCGTCCGCGCCAGGCTGGCGGAGGTCGCCGACGTGCGCATCCGCATCGACCGTGGCGACACCCCCGATTCCGGCGAGGAGATCCCCGCTTCCCGCGTGGCCAAGACCATGGAGTCCTTCGAGGCCGTGCACGCGATCGAGACCCGCCGCGGTATCCGCCGGGTGGTGCTCGGCAACGGGCTGTTCCCCACCGAGCAGAACGCCCGGAGGTTCGGGCTGACGCTCGACCAGCTCACCAAGGTCTTCTGGGACGGCATCGGCGCAGACAACAAGAAGATCCAGGAGACGGGCGAGAAGCTGCGCGGGCGTCTGGCCAAGGGCAAGACCCTGGAGCTGACCGCCAAGAACGGCACGTCTCTGAAGATGCGCATCGAGGCCCGGCCAGTGCTCTTCTCCGACGGCGTCGTCGGACCCGACGACGTCAAGAAGGGCGGGGCCCACACCATGGTCTGGCTGCCCGCCGGCGAGGTCTATCTGGTTCCGGTTCCGGGGACCGCCGAGGGCACCGTCGTGGTCGACCGGCAGCTGGTCGGCGGCCAGGAGATCAAGGGCCTGACGATGAAGTTCCGGGCCGGCAAGCTCACCTCGATGACGGCCAGGTCCGATCTGGCTCCACTCAAGGCCGAGTACGACGCCGCCCCTGCTGGCAAGGAGGTCTTCGCCCTGGTCGACTTCGGCCTCAACCCCAACGTCAAGGCTCCTTCCGGCAGCAGGCTCCTCTCCTATCTCCCCTCGGGAATGGTGATGGTGCAGATCGGCGGCAACAGCTGGGCGGGCGGGGAGAACAACATCTTCTACAACCTCCAGAGCTTCCTGCCCGACTGCACCGTCAAGGTCGACGGCAAGGTGGTCATCGACCGCGGAGCGCTGGCGCCCTAGCCCTCGGCAGGCCGGAATCCGTTCGCGGCCTGGTCGTGCGAAGCCTTAATATTCCTTAACAATTCACGCATCTTGGGAGCCAAGGCCTGGCCCGGGCCCGCCATTGTGCACCCTTCGCCTTCCCCCCAGTGTTTGCTAGTGTGCGCCGCCGCCGGAGAGAGTTGGCGCCGATCAAGGCGAGAAAGCAGGACGTCGTGGCAGAGCCGCGGTGGATGCACAGGGTAACGCAGGCAGTGGGAGAGCTCGCGGTCGCCAGCCATCGACGTCCGGCCGTCTTCCTGGGGCTCGTCGCGGCACTGGCGCTGTTGGGCCTGTGGGGCTCGAGCAGGCTCTCGCTCAACGCCGACCTGAGCGACCTGCTGCCCCGGTCCTTTCGCAGCGTGCGTGACCTGGACGTCCTGCGCGAGCGGTTCGGCGGCATCGGCTACGGGGTCGTGGTGGGACAGGGCGCCGAGCCCGAGGCCTTGCGGCAGTTCGCGCGCGATCTGGCGCCCGAGCTGGAGAAGCTGCCGGGGGTGCGCTTTGTCGAGTCGACCCGCGCCACCGAGTTCTTCGCCGACCGCGGCCTCTACTACCTCGAGCTCGACGACCTCCAGGAGATCCATCGCCGGGTCAAGGAGCGCGAGAAGTGGGAGCGGCGCCAGCGCAACCCGCTCTTCGTCCAGCTCGGAGAGGATCCTCAGCCCTCGATCGACTTCTCGGACATCGAGAAGAAGTATGGGGACGCCTCCAACAAGCGTCTGGCCGGCAGCGGCGAGCCCTACTACCTCGACCTCGACAAGAAGATGGTGGTGCTGCTGGTCAAGCCCAAGGGGATGTCCTCGGACCTGGACTTCGTCAAGGGGTTCGTGGAGAGCCTCCAGAAACACGTCTCCCGGAAGGACCTGACCCGCTACGGGTCCGCCTTCCGGGTCGCCTATACCGGCACCTTCGTCAAGCGCATCGATCAGCAGAGCCAGCTCACCCGCGACGTGGCCACCGCCTCCACCACGGCGCTGGTGCTGATGCTGCTCTACCTCCTGGTCCACTTCCGCAGCGCCCTGGGCGTGGCCTTCGTGCTCACCCCGGTCTTCGCCGGGCTGCTCTGGACCTACGGCTTCGTGGCCCTCGCCTATGGGCAGGTAAACATCCTCACCGCGTTTCTGGGCGCCATCCTGGGCGGGTTGGGAACCGAGCATGGCATCCACCTCGTCGGTCGCTACACGGCCTTGCGCGGCCAAGGGGAGAGCTCCGAGGAAGCGGTCCGCGAGGCTTTCAGCCACACCGGCGGATCGGCGCTGGTCTCCTCGCTGGTGGCAGCGCTCACCTTCGCCAGCCTGGCGTTCAGCGAGTTCCGGGCCTTCCGCGAGTTCGGAGTCATCGCCGCGGCGGGGATGCTGCTGGTGGTCGCCGCCTGCCTCCTCTCGCTGCCGGCGATGATCGGCCTGGCCACGCGGCTGGGCTGGGCCCCCCGCTCGCGCGAGGCGGTCGTGGGGGGTGGCGCGCTGTTCGCCCTCTGGGGTCCCCGCGTCGCCCGCCCCATCGCCTGGGGAGGAGCGGCGTTGCTCGTTCTTCTCGCCCTGCAGATGCCGCGGGCGCGCTTCAACTTCGACTTCAATGCCTTGCAGGACAGCAGCCTGCCCTCGTTCGTGCTCGACCAAGACGTCAACCGCATCCTCGGCTACTCGATGACCCCGGTGATCCTGCTCACCGATGCCGCCGAGGAGGAGCTCGCCCTGGTCCAGCAGATCAAGGAGCGCAAGGCGAAGCTGGGCAAGGACAGCACGGTGGACTTCGTGGCCGCGCTCAGCGACCTGGTGCCGCGCGACCAGGAGGCCAAGCGCGAGCTGCTCGAGTCGATCGGCGGGATCCTCAAGCGCGTCAGGCCCGAGTCGCTGGAGCCCGCCCTCGCCTCCCGCTTCGAGCAGCTCAAGCGGATGACCGAGGCCCGGCCCTTCGTGCGTACCGACGTCCCGGCGAGCGTGCGCCGGCAGTTCGAGGGGGTCAACCAGACCGAAGGAGGCTTCGTGTTGGTCTTCCCCAGCGTCGAGACCAGCGACGGCGAGAACGTCAAGGCCATCGCGCGCGAGGTGCGGGGTCTGGTTCTGCCCGACGGCCGCGCGATCAACGCCTCGGGCGAGAACATGATCCTCGCCGACATCCTGGAGATGGTGGAGCGCGAGTCGCTGCCGGTCCTGATCGCCGCGGTGGTGCTGGTGCTGCTGGCCATGTGGGCGACGCTCGGCAGCCTCAAGGAGGCGGCGATCTGCCTGTCGCCCACCGTGCTCTCCGTCTTGGCGCTCATCGGTCTGCTGCCGCTGGCAGGGTTGCGGCTGAACGTCCTCAACATCGTCGCCATCCCGGTGCTCATCGGGACCACGGTGGACGCAGGTGTCCACCTGCTCTCACGCCTGGGCGAGACGGGCGAGGGCTAGTTCAGCGCGGTCTTCGCCGAGACCGGTCGCGCCATCTGCGGCGGCCTGCTCACCAGCGCGGTCGGCTTCGGCGCCATGCTCATGGCCGACCACCCCGGCCTCTACTCCTTGGGGTACCTGACCATCCTCGGGTTCTCGCTCAACCTCCTGGTCATGCTCCTGGTCTTCCCGGCCTTTCTGAAGCTACGCAGCGCAGCAGCGGCCTCGACTCCGCCGAGCGCGAAGCCGGCCTCGCACGCAGTGGCGGAGGAATAACGTGGACTGGCTGGTCCTCGGGGCTGCGCTGATCGAGCTGCTGGCGCTCAACGGCTTCTTCGTCCTTGCTGAGTTCGCCATCGTGCGCGTGCGCCCTTCCAGGGTGGCCGAGCTCGCCGCCGGGGGTGACGCCAGAGCGGTCTCCCTTGCCACGATCCAGAAGCATTTGGACGAGTACCTCAGCGTCTGCCAGGTGGGCATCACCCTGGCCAGTGTCGCGCTGGGCATGGTGGGAAAGAAGGCGACCGACGTGATCCTCGGGCAGGGCGGGCATTCGACCCTGCGCTGGGTGGTCGCATTGGGCATCTCGTACGTGGTCGTCTCCGGCTCGCACATCCTGCTCGGCGAGCTGGTTCCCAAATCGGTCGCCATCCGAATGTCGGACCGCGCAGCACTGGCAAGCGCAGCCTGGTTGCGCTTCTTCCGGTCGCTGTTCTTCCCTGTGCTGTGGCTCTTGACCACGCTGGCCAATGCCATCCTGCGCCTGTTCGGTATGGGCACGCTCGCCAGCGAGGAGCACCACAGCGAGGAGGAGCTGCGCATCATCCTCGAAGACTCGCAGGAGCGCGGCGTCATGTCCTTCCGCCGCCTGCTCTTCCTGGAGAACGTCTTCGACTTCGGCGAGCTGACGGCCAAGGATGCCATGCGTCCACGCGCCCAGGCGCGCTGCCTGGCGGCCGATGCTCCCTGGGCCCAGAACCTGGAAACCATCCTGGCCACGCGGCTCTCCCGCTACCCGCTCATCGACCAGGATCCCGAGCGCCCCACCCAGTTCGTCCACCTCAAGGACCTGGTGCTGCGCGGCGACCAGGCGCCCAATCTGCGCGCCCTGGCCCGGCCGCTCCTGACCACTAACGAGTCCACCTCCCTGGAGCAGTTGCTCTCGGAGATGCAGCGCCGGCGCCACCTGGCCATCGTGCGCGACGCCGAGGGCCGCTGGACGGGGTTGGTCAGCTTCGAGGATGTGCTCGAGGAGCTGGTGGGAACCATCCGCGACGAGTTCGAGGAGGAGGAGCCTGTCCGCCTCGCCGACGCCCTGAGCGCCGCAGCCGTCCACCTGGACGTGGACGCCGAAACCCCCATCGACGCCCTGCGCAAAGCCTTGTCGGCCATGCCCGCGAATGCGCTGCCCCTTCCCGCCGACCAGATCGTGAGCGCCGTCGCTGCTCGAGAGCGCCTGGTGGGAACCTACCTGGGCCAGGGCATCGCTATGCCGCACGCGCGCCTGACCGGACTGAGCCGGCCCTTCCTGATGCTCCTACGCTCTCCCAAAGGGGTGGTGTGCGCCGGGACCAAGGAGCGCGGACACCTGCTCTTCGTGCTGCTCACCCCAGCGGGCCAGCCTCGTATCCACCAGCGGCTGCAGTCGATCATCGCCACGCTTCTGCACGAGAGCGGGTACGTGAAGGAGCGGCTGCTCTCGGCAGTGACGGCCGAAGAGGTGCTGGAGGTCATCCGCACCGGCGAGCAGACCGCGCTCGACTAGCCCCCATGCTGTCGGGGTGGGGCGGGCCGAGCAAGCTCAGGCACAGGAAAGCATGGTGAGGTCGTGGCTGCCTCGCTGGCGCTGAGACCCGACTCTACTGGGGGCTGCCACGCTCCAGCCTGCGGATGGAGATCTGCAGAATCTTGGCGAGGCGCTCGTTATCGGCCTTGGCCGCGGCTTCACGCAGGGGCTGCAGCGCGCGCGGATCGCCCATCTCGGCAAGAGCCTGTGCCGCCAAGCCGCGCATCGCCGACTCCGAATCGGCGAGGACGTCCAGACAGGCCTGCAGCGCGTCGGGCCCCCCGACCGTGGAGAGCTGGATCAGGGCGCGAGTGCGCTGCTTGCGATCCGCGGCAACGTCACGCGCTTGTGCCGCGAGCCGGTTCACGTCGAGAGAGCTCTTCATCTCGCGCAGGGCTGCGCGTGCGGCGAGCTGCACCTCGACGGCCTCCAAGGGCGATGAGGCCAGATCCACGAGGCGCTCCACGGCCTGGACCAGCTTGCGCTCCCCGAGGTGCAGTGCGGCCTGGGACTTGACCCGGTAGTTGGGGTGCTCCAAGGCCCTGAGGAGCAGCCCGTTGACGGTGGCCGAATCCATGGTCTTGAGGACCGCAGCCGCCTGCTCTCTGACCTTCTCGTCGGAATCACCCATCAGCTCGGCGAGCAGCACCCCCGCCTGCGGATCCTTGATCTGTGCGGCGAGCTCTACCAGGACCAGCCGCACCCGAGCCGAGCCCCGCTCGCGAGCAGCCTGCAGATAGGCGACGGCCTCCGGGCTCGCGAAGCGGAAGAGCGCCCGGCGCGCCTCGGTGCGCACCAATTCCTCGGGGTCCTCGAGGTGCGCAACCAGCGGCTCGATGGCGCGGATGTCGGCAGAGTTGCCCAGCGCCATGGCACACGCCGCACGTACCGGATACTCAGCATCGTCGACCAGGCACTCGGAGAGCGCATCCAGGGCCTCTGCCCCACCGGAGCGACCGAGGATGAGCGCCGCCTGGAGCCGGACCTTGAACGGGCGGGGAGGCTCGCCGCGCAGCGCCTCAGTGAGCTTGGCGAGATCCGCCGGAGAGAGGCCTCGAGCGGGGGCCGGCTTCTCTTGCGCAAGCGCGCGCGAGGGAGGCACAGCCAGGACAAGGAGGCCGGCGAGCGTGATGAGGGTTGATCGCATGGACGAACGCCCCCGACAAGTGGGTTGAGTGGATGCCGATGCCGCGGGTTCTTCAGGCGGCTCGGGACGCCTTCTCGGCCTTCTGGCCGGGGGTCGCGGGCTCCTCGGTAGAGGCAGCGACGATGAGCTTGTCGGCCATCGCGCGCAGCATCTCCGCGGAAGGCTTGAGCGCGGCAGCGGCGTCGGGCGCCTTGGCGGCCGCCTCTTCGATGCTCGCCGCGATCATCTTGAGCTCCGCGCCGCGGGCCTTGTCGCGCTCCTTCATCGTCGCGACCGCGCCGTGGAAGACCTCGTAGAAGCTCTTCAGCTCATCCTTCTTGCGCAGCGGCCGCAGCATGGGGAATCGGCCATCACCGAGGACGCTCATGTAGTGGCTGAAGACGTACATGGGGCCCGCCACGCGGTGCGTAACCAGGATCCCGAACAGGCCCAGCGCCACCGCCATCACCACCGCGATGGCCATGACCAGCCACAGAAGCGTGGCGTCCTGGCTCTTGACCGCCTCGCGCAACGGATCGGGCATGTCGATGAGCTGGGTGGCCTCGACGTGCGCCTGGTACATCATCGCTCCGAAAAGGAGCGAGATGGCCGCGCCCACGATGACCATGTAGAGGGTGTACTTGAGCTGGAAGCTCCGATCGATCAGGAAGTTCCGCCTGCCGACCTTGACTCGGGCCGGCATGCTCGCGCTCTCTGCCATGGGGATGGCCTCCTGTAAACAGCTCCGCTCCCGAGCGAAGCCGGCGCCCCGCGGGCGCCCGTTTCGTTGCTGAAGCCCCCCTCGTGGGGGCGCCAAACGTGCGCCCATATTAGCGCCCTCGACCCGAAATGGAAGGGAGCCCCTTGACGTTTCCCTGAGCACCGACCGACAGATCCCAAGATGACCCTCGACCCTGAAGGGCTTTTCCGCGAGACGGTGGCCCGCCTTTCCGGCGAGCGGCTGGTAGAGGAGGCTCTCTCCAGAAGTGGCCTCGTCGGCCCCACCCGCGTGATTGCCTTGGGCAAGGCAGCACTGGGAATGACACGCGGCGCGGCGCGGGTGCTCGGCGAGGTCTCGGGAGTCGCGGCCACCTTCATTTCGGGAGCCGTGCCGGAGGGAGTCCGACTCCTCCAGGGAAGCCACCCCATCCCCGATGTCGCGAGTGAGCGCGCAGGTCGGGAGCTGCTCGCCGAGGCGGCGGGAGCGCCAGCGGAGGAGCCACTCGCCTTCCTGATCTCCGGAGGCGGGTCGGCCATCGCCGCCTCTCCAGCGAGAGGCATCACGCTCGCCGACAAGGTCGAGACCACTCGCGCCCTGCTCCACGGCGGCGTCCCCATCGAAGAGATCAACGCCGTGCGCAAGCATCTGTCGGCGCTCAAGGGCGGGCACCTCGGAGCGAGGGCACGCTCCGCGCGGCGGTACTCGTTCGTGCTCTGCGACGTGCCCAGCGGAGATCTCGCCTCGGTGGCATCCGGCCCGACGAGCGGAGATCCAACGACCTTCGCCCAGTGCCTGGGAATCGTCCGAGACGCAGCACTGCCGCTCCCCGAGCGGGTGCAGGCGCGGCTTCAAGCCGGTGCGCGAGGTGAGATAGACGAAACGCCCAAGCCAGACGACCCGCGCCTCGAGGGAATCGCACACGTCCTGCTGGCGGCTCCGGCGGATCTTTCGCGAGTCGCCTCAGAGCTCGCAGGCGAGAGAGGTGAGCGATGCGCGGCGCATCCCCTCGCGCTTCGCGGCTCCCTCGATGAATGGGTCGAGAGGTGCGTGCGCTTCGTGCGCTCCGGCGGCCGCTCAAACGAAGCGACCTCGTGGCTCGCGCTATCAGGAGAGCCGTCCCTACGGATCCCCGCAGGGGCCGGAAGAGGCGGGCGAATGCAGCACCTGGCCCTGCTCCTCGCGCGCGAGCTCTCCGGGGCTCCCTTCGTGGCGATGTGCGCCGGCAGCGACGGCCGCGATGGCGACACGCCGCACGCCGGGGCTCAAGCCGACGGAGAGACCGCACGTCGCGCGCGTGGGATGAACGTCGATCTCGACCGCGCCATCGCCCGCTTCGACAGCGCCACCACCTGTGCAGCGCTAGGGGTGGCCGTGCCTGCCTTCGACAGCGGCACCAACCTCTGCGATCTGGTGCTGATCAGGCGGGGGTGAGAAGCCCTGACGGCGGACCTCAACGCATGGCGAGACGCGCACCGGTCTTGGAGGCGCGGCCGAGATTGCGGCTCTTCTTCTTATTCACCGGCTTCTCGGTCGCCTTGGTCAGAAAGATCTCCCCCAGGCTTTGCGCCTTCTGCTGCCCCTCTTCGGCGACCGCTGCCTTGGGGGGAACGGGCGAGAGCTTCGCCACGTAGTGCCGGGCAGCGAACGCGCCGATCTCCACCGAGAGGACCTTCGTCTGATAGGCGTCGTGCCGCAGCTCC
>JACRCT010000742.1 GCA_016218885.1 Deltaproteobacteria bacterium
GCATCACCGACCCGAGGAACCTGTTGCGCGATTTGTTCTCCAAGACCTGTCGGGCCACCCATGGCCTCGAGTGAGCCGGCCTCTGCTCGGGCAGCGCTGCCCTGGGGCCCCGGCCAGGTACCGCTGATGCTCGCGCCCATGCAGGGGGTCACCAAGCGAGACGTGCGCGCGCTGTTCCTGGCGTGGGTGCGGCCCGACGTGATCTTCACCGAGTTCATGCGAGTTCGCTCCACCGCCTCGGGGAGCCGGCTCTCGGCGCAGGACCTGCGCGAAGCCCAGGGCGCGGAGCAGGGCGTGCCGCTGGTCGCCCAGCTCATCGGCCGCGAGAGCGTGGCGCTGGTCGAGGCCGCCCAGGAGGCGCAGCGCGGGGGCGCCATGCACCTGAATCTCAACCTCGGTTGCCCCTTCGCACGGATGAGCAGCGGCAGCGGCGGGCAGATGCTGCAGCGCCCCGAAGCGCTTCGCGAGATTCTCCCCGCGCTGCGCAGCGCGGTCGGCGGGACGCTGTCGGTCAAGCTGCGGGCGGGCAACGAGGATCCGGAGCAGATCTTCTCGCTGCTCCCGCTGCTCGAGTCGGCGGGGATCGACTTCCTGGTGCTCCACCCGCGGACGGTGGTGCAGGAGTACGAAGGCGCCGCCGACCATCGGGTCACCGCCCGAGTCGTGCGCCAGACCCGGCTGCCGGTCATCGCCAATGGCGATGTGCGTACCGCCGCCGAGGGGCTGCGCATCCTCAGGGAGACCGGCGCAGCGGGGTTGATGCTGGGGCGCGGCGCCATCTCCGACCCACTGCTCTTTGAGCGGCTGCGCGGTAAGGCGCCCGCCGAGGTCGCGCCCCAAGAGCGGGCGGCGATGCTGCGCTACTACCTGGGCGAGCTCGTGGCCCGCTACGGGGCGACGTTCTGCGGCGACGCCCAGGTGCTTGCGAACTTGCGAGGCCTCCTGGCCCATATCGACGAGGCCGGCTGGCCACAGGCCTTCAAGCGGCTGCGGAGGGCGAAGTCGGTCCGGGCCTTCGCGGCGGCGCTGGAGGAGCTGGTGTGATGGACGCAGGCACCTGATCGCGGGCGGCGAGGGCAGGTCGGAGCACCCCTCACGCGCGACTTGGCGTCCTGGTGATGACATGCTGCCAGCCACTGATGCCCCAACTTCGCGACGCCGCGCCCATGCTCCTCCTCTCAGCCTTCACGCTCCTTGTCTGGAGTTCCCTTGCGGCGGCCGAGCCGCGTGCCCTGGAAATGGAGCTGAAACGCGCGCTGGCCCTGCGCTTCGCTCCTGCCCAGCCAGAGCGACGGAGCGCGATGCTCGACGTGACGCTGCGAGTGGACCTGGACGGCATGACGGGCACAGCACGCGCGGCAGGGCCAACGCTCTCGTCCCTGACCTGCGGGAGCGCAGTCTTCGAGAAGCTGGCGGAGTCGAGCTCGAAGCCCCGCGAAGCGAAAAGCGAGCGCGAAGCCCTGCGCCCCGCGCTGTACGAGGGGCAGAACACGGTAGGCCCCTCGAAGGTCCGGTCGGTGCGCGGACTCGGGCGCCGGTAGCTTCGGGGCGCCGAGGGCCAGCAACACTGCGTAAGGCGACCCTGAGGGCGGTGAGGGAGGGCTCGCTGCCCGCGAACGTTCGGTCTGGTGCGGGCCGCCTATCTGCTTCTCTTCTCCAGCTCAGGGACCGCTGCGACTTCTCCCTGTGGCTCCGCACGCACCCGTACGGCCCTTGATGCGCTCTCGATGCCGGGCTTCTCGCCTTGCTGATGATCGATGCCTTGGAAGAGCCGCATCATCAGCAGGTATCGGTAGTCTCGTGAGCTCAGCATGCGTTCTGCCCGAGGCCGCTCCTCGAAGGGCGTCTCCACCACTTGTCCCAGGTGTTTGCCCGCGTTCGTCTCCTGCTTGCCGTCTGCGGTGAGCGGCTCAGAGAGCCGAATGGAGGGTGGCTCCAGGGCGACGATGGGCGTCCTGCTGACGATTGCCTGAGCTTGCCGAGCAGGCGCCGAGGCCTGCTCGCGGACGTCGATCTTGAGCGACTCGCCCGCGGCCACTTCAAGGGTGTCGCCACCCGCCAGTCGAGCGGCGTGGACGTTGAGCGTCAGCGACGCCCCTGCCGCCAGGACAATGGTTCCGCCGCCCCCCTCGATGCTGTCCGCATGGATGTTCGCCTTGAGCGAGGCGCCCTCGCCTAGGACCAGCGTCCCCCCAGCCGCGCTCGGCTCCATCGCTCGCGCGTGCAGATTCACCTTCATCGACGCGCCGTCGCCGAGCAGCAGCGTGGCCCCGCCAGTGGCCCCGCCCATCACCTCGCCGACGTGCGCGTTGACCTTGAAGCGGGAGTCCCCGCTCACGCCGTTCGTCCCTTCGGGTGGCGGGTCCTTCGTCGCCGCGAGTGCTCGCTCACGTGCCGCTGCGATAGCCGCCGATCTGGCCGCGGCCTCGTAGGTGGGCTCCTGCGCGTCCGCAGCCTGGTCGCCCACCGACACCGAAACCGCAGGCTTCTCCTCTCGCAACAAGGGCTGGCGCTTGGAGTGCTGCAACGCAGCGTTTTCCTGGCCTCGGAGCTTCTCAACTTTCTCCAGCGAGTGGTTGACCTTCTCGATGCCCATGGCTCCCTCCGGCATTGCTGAGGCGAAACCACCCCAATTCGGCTCCTGGACCCGCCTCTTGGAGAGGCAGATGTGGGAACCCCTGCCTCTTCTGCATGGCCCGGTCCACGGCTGCTCTCCAGTGAACGGTAGGATGCCCTCCCACAGCCTCAGAGCACGGCGTCACGCGGGATCGATGGCGGCTCTGGCAGGAGGCGTTGGGCTCCTCGAAGGCGCCTCGCGAGCGAATCTCGGTCTGTCCGGCGCACCTCGACGATGCATTGTCCGAGGGCGATGGGCCGCAATGGGGGCAGCGAGCATCCGAGCGAGGGCTCGTTGGGCCCCTTCAGGAGTTGCCTTTCAAAGGCGCGAGGGCTCTTCTGCGATCCCAAAGCGGGCTGATCGCGACCAAGCTGGGGGCCGCTCCATGGGGCCCTCTGCGGCGGAGGATGCCGGCCGTCGGTAGCACGCCTAGCCTCTGCCGAGATGGACTGGCCGTTGGCGACTCGTTCAAAGGCGAGCGGGCCGAAGGGGGCACGAGAATGAACAGGTCCAGGCAAGGTGGGGCGGGGAGTTGGGGGGTGCGGGTCGCGGTAGTCGCGGCAGCACTCCTGGTGGCGCCGCGGCAGGCGGCCGCGTGGAATCTGTACTGCACCGAGATCTTCAACCCGCATGGCCAGACGACGCCGCCGGCGGGCTCGACGACCCTGCCAGGCGCCCAGGGGGGCCAGAACGAGGACGGCTTCTACCAGGTCGGCGCCTGCGAAGGGACGATCAACTGTCCCACCGGTCTGGGCGGCCCTGAGTTCGCCGGCCTGTGCACCTGCGACGGCATCGAGGGCGGGGTCATCCTCAACGACGGGTGCGCGAACGACCCCGGCAATGGGACTGGATTCGTCTACGGCACCTTCGACTTCGGAACAGTGCTCAAGTACACCGAGGCCAACGGCAAGACGCCGGACATCGAGCCCATGGCTGGCAACAACAGCCCCAATGGCGGCGGTGAGGCCGTGTCGGTGGATTGGCACATCTGGGGCCAGGGAGACCTGCAGGTGTGCGACGCAGCCGAGCCCACGAACTGCATCTGCTGCTACGTGCCGCCTCCGCCCAAGTAGGAAGCTTCCCAGAAGGACCGCAGTCGACGGCCGCTCCGCTCCGGGGCGGCCGCGCTGCGTGGAGCCTGGTTCTCCCTTCCCAGAGGTAGCAGGCGCGGGCGCGCGACGATGGGCTCAGCTCTCGTGTACCCTGGCCCCGCCCGAGAGACGACGAAACCATCCGCGAAGTCTTCGCGAGCGGGCGCATGGGGAGGCGAAATCATGTTGGTGACCAAGCGGTACGACTACGTCAGCTTCGATGCCATCCAGATTCACCCGACGCTCGCCAACCACCGTGGCCTCAACGACGACAAGGTGCGCCACTACCGGGAGGACATCCTCAAGAACGGCTTGCTCGAGCCGCTGGTGGTCTGGGAGCGCAACCGCGGCGAGTTCTTCTTGGTGGGCGGCTTCCATCGACTGAACGCCATCAAGCTCATCCGCCAGGACAAACCGGACTACTACGATCGCGTGGACGTGCGCGTCGTCGGGGGCGACCTCGAGGAGATGCGCGCGCTCAACCTCAAGCTCAACGCCGACCGGCTCGACGCGCGGATCTCCGAGTACTTCGACACGGTGATCTTCCTGACCAACGCCAACTGGGACAAGGCCAAGATCGCCCAGTTTCTCGACAAGAGCGTCTCCTTCGTCGAGGAGATCGTCCGCTTCGTCCCCGGGATGGATCCGCGCATCCGGGCGCTGCTCAACGACGGCAAGATGTCCTGGAGCAGGACGAAGGCCATGTGCCGCCGGATCCTGGAGGCCGCGCCTGGGACCGAGAAGCAGGTCGCCGACGCCCTGCTGAAGGAGTTCGCCGGCGGGGGCGAGAAGCCGGCGTCCCGCCGCCCGCTCTCGCTGCGGTCCGCCGCCAAGCGGCTCTCCGTGCACATGGAGAAGAACCCGAAGGCGACTTACACCGTCACCGCCAAGGATCTCTTCGCGCTGCTCGCTCTGCTCGGCGGGCAGGCCAACGGCAGCACCGACCAGTACCTGGAGCGGGTGAAGGCCAAGTTCCCGGGCCTGGTGGATTGAAGGCGCTCCAAGTCGTCCACAGGGACTCCTCTCGTGTGCTCGGCGGCTCACGAAGACGAGTCCCTGCGGACGCCCCGCGGATTGATCAGCTGCGCTGGAGCAGGAAGAACTCGTAGCCGAAGTAGCGCAGGTTCTGTCGGAACATCGCGAACTCGCGCCGCTCGGACTTCGCGGCCTCCTCTGCGTCGGGGTCACCCGGATGCTGCGCGAGCACCTCGTTCATCCGGCGCTCGAGTGGGTCGACGTACGCGGCCCAGCCCTCTGTGGGCAGCGTGAAGTGGTCCACCGGAGTGAACCCAGCCTGACGGGCCAGCGCGAGGTTGCCCTCGATGTCGGTCATCGAAGGGTAAGCCTTGGCCCAGAACTCGAGGACGTCGCCGGGGACCTCCTCGATCGGGCGCAGCCACGTCGCCTCGCTCACGACCACGAGGCCGGGGCCTCGCAGCAGGGGGCGAAGAGTCCGCAGCCCGCGCTCGAAGCCCAGCACGAACAGGGCTCCCTCGCACCAAATGAGGTCGAAGCTCTCGGGTGGGAGCCCGAGCGCGTTCATGTCCCCGACCTGGGCGGTCACCCGGTCCAGGAGCCCGCGCTCGGCCAGACGCTGCCGCAGCTCCTCGATGAAGACCGGGTAGCTGTCGATGGCGAGGAAGGTGCCCGAGGTCAGGGATGCGAGCGTCAGGGTCTGCCCGCCGCTGCCGCACCCGAGATCCAGGATGGCGGGCGAGGGGGGCAGCAGCGCCTGGATGCGGCGAAA
>JACRCT010000054.1 GCA_016218885.1 Deltaproteobacteria bacterium
GCGATCGCCATGGCCGCCCCCGCAACCGTCCCCGCATCGGCCTCGGCCCCTACCCTCAGGCGCAGCGCCTCCAGGCGATGCCCGACCCGGCCGTAGGTCGCCTCGATCTGGCTCAGCGCCTCGTCGAAGGGCCGGGCGCGCTCCGAGGCATCCAGTCCCAACCGCCTGGCGATGCTATCGGGTGCTCCCGTGATCTCCCGCTTCAGCTCGGCACGGGCGCCCTGAACCTCGCCCATGAACACCCGCACCGCGCTTAGCGCCTCCTCGACGCGCGCCCCCAGCGGCGCCTTCTCATCAGGATCATTGAGTCGCGCCAAGGCCTCGTCCGGCCGAATGGCGAGAACCCTTCGTAGGGGCGCACCACAAGCCAGCCGCAACACCGCCGCTCCGGCCGTGGCCTGCAGCTCCTCGGCGAGACGCATCCGCTGACGAATCGCGTCGGCCGCCTTTACGTAGTCCGCCGCCGCCACGGCATCGGTGACGAGCTGGGCCCGAGTCGTCGCCTCCTTCTCCGATTGGCGCAGCCTTCCCGCCGCGGCCCGAACTGCCTCGAAGGCCGCCAGCGCCGCCTGCAGCTCGTCGCGCGTTCCGGCGGTGCCCACTCGTGCCGGTCCCATGGGCAGATGGGCGACGGCGAGGCCCGTCAGCCCCGAGGCGGCAGCGTAGGACGCGGCCACGAGCCCCCCGGCGGAGAGGAGCGCGGCGAGCCACTCCCAGAGCAGGGGGGCCTGGGAGGGATCCCAGGCCGTCCCGCGCACGCGCAGCCCCACGGCAAGGGTCAGCCCCACCGCCGCCGCGACGCCCAGCCCTACCCCTCTTGCCGCTGCCCGTGGACGCGCAGATAGGCGAGCCCAAAGCCGGCGGCGAAGGGCGAAGCCCAACGTAGCCGCGGCGCCGCAAGCCAGGACCAGCCCCAGGTGTCCGGCCCCGGTGTAGAGCACGAAGAGCTGCGTGCCGAAGAGCTCGATGGCGGTCATGGGCCCTCTCCCGGCCAGTCAGCTCAGAGCATCACCGAGTCGGCGCCCGCGGCCAGCTCCATTTCGCGCACCCCGATCTTGAAGTCCTTGCCGTCCCACTCGACGTCGTGGCGCAGGAGCTTCACGGGACCCGAGCGGTGGCCGCCCCGGACCTTGATGAGCGGGTGCAGCGCCCCGGAGCCACCGGTAGGCAATAGAGCTCCCGAAAGCCCGACCGTCGCCGCGTCCACCACCTCGCCCCGCGCGGTCGCCACCTCGGCTGGAGAGAGCGCGAGCTCGACGGCCAGGTCGTCCCAGGTCACCAGCACCAGGCTGCCTGGCCCCTGGAAGAGCTGGAGCTCCTTGAGCTTGCGCTTCATGGCCTCGGCGATCTTGGCCGGCTCACCTTCGCCCTTGGGTGGCGACTGGATGGCCTGCGCCAGCCGTGCGGCCGACTTGAGCCGTGCCCAGCGACGAGGGTCGTCGGGGCCCGGGGTCCCCTCGGCGCCTGCCACCTTGCGCTCCAGGCGCAGCGCCTCGTCGAGCCGTCCGCTGCCCGCGGCGGCAGAGGCCAAGCGCAGCCAGCCGGAGAAGTCATTGGGCTGAAGCTCGGTGAGGGTCCGGTACTGGCGGTAGGCGGCGTCGTACCAGCCGCGGCCGAGGTAGATGTCGCCCAGGAGCCGGCGCGAGCCCAGGCTCGAGGAGTCGAACTCCACGATCTCCGAATAGGTCCGCACCGCCTCGTCACTCTGGCCCTGCTGGGTCAGCAGATCACCCACCTCGCGCAGGAGCAGTGGTGTCATCAGGCCGCGCTCATGGAGCCGGCGGGCGTGCAGGAGCGCCTCCTCGGTGGCCCCGACCTTCACCAGGGCGCGGCACAGGCGGATGGTCCCATTGGCGTCGTCCGGCGCGCGGGCCACGAAGCCGCGCAGGCGCTCGAGCCGCTTGGCGGGATCGGCGATCGCCGAGAGCTCGAGATCGGCCTGCGCCCACTCCACTGGGCTTTCGAAGAGCGCACTCTGGACGGCAGCGATGAAAGCCTCGTCCACCGCGCGACGCAGCAGCAGGCGGGCGAGGTACATGCGCGACTCGCCCTGGCAGGCGAATTGGCCCACCACGTAGGTGGCGTCGTCAGGGGTGCGCACGTAGCGCTGCATGAGCTGCAGGAAGCGGGACTCGGCTCGCCAATCGTTCAGCTCGCAGGCCGCGCGCGCGGCTTGGAAGCGCTCTACCAGCTCCGGGGCGCTCTCGGCCGCCTTCAGCCGCTTGGTCCAGATGATGGCCCGCTCTGCCAGCGGCCGACGCGACAGATCGCTGCAGGGGTTGCGCACCTTCGCCGCGGCGCAGAGGCTGGACCTCACCGCTTCTACCGGATTGGCGTGCGCCAGCTTCGGGCGCTCGTTCACTCCAGCCATTCCCAAGCCCCCGGCCGAACCCGCCATCTTGCTTCCGCCTCGGCCCCCCTCTTCCTTCATCTCGCTCAAGGCCCCGAGCATCATGGCCGCCGGTGGCATGGGCATCGCTCTCTTCATCTCGGAGGGCTTCGAGGGCGCTGCCATCATCCTGTCGTAGTCGTGCTCCCCTCGCGGCGCACTGGCCGCAGGCGCGAAGTCGGCCATGGCTTTGCGCGACGCCGTGACGGGCGCAGGTGCCGCGGGCGCTTCCATGGCGGCCGATGGCGCATCCTTGCCAAGGCAGCCGAACGCCAAGACCCCCATCGGCAGAGCGCCCAGCGAAGCCAGCACCTCGCGCTCTTCATTCGCCGTCAGCGCGCTCAGACGCACGCCCTGCAACCGGCTGCGCCGGCGCTGGATGCCGCGCTGCTGGAAAGCCTGCTCGCTCTCCAGGGCAATGAAGGAGGTGTAGGGAGTCATCAGCCCGTACTCCATGCCCATGGCGACGATCTTCCCGCGGATGGCGTCGGGCTCCGCGGCAGTGCCAAGCAGGCGCTGGATGGCCTCCACCGCCCCCCGTCGGGGCACCCGGGCGGTCGCCACCGTGGTCTCGAAGGAGGGCGAATAGTCGCGGGAGAACGGCTGGCCACCGAGACGTCCGCGGATCTTCGCCACCGGGGGAAGATCGTGGTGGGTGCGCGCCAGAAGGATGACCTCCTCGCCGCGGCTCACCTTGCCGTTGGCAGTCAGGAACGTCTCGTCGAGCCCGGCACCGAGGTCGATCTCCAGATCGGTGAGGGTGGGCGTCTTGACCGCCGCGGCGATCTGCAGCGACCGCTCCATGGCCTGCTCGGTATCGTCCACCGCGAAAGCCCGCCCGCCACCGGAGCGCGCCAACTCGGCGAGCAGCGGCTGATTGGCATCGGCTCCCACCGCCACGGTGAAGAACCGGGCGCGCGAGGTGGAGAGAGCGCGCCGCAGCCGCTCGCCCAGAGCCTCCCCGCTCAGCTCGCCGCTGGTGGCCCAGCCGTCGCCCACGTAGATGACCGCGGGCTGCTCGGCGCCGTGCAGCCGTGCCAGCGCCACGTCGAACACCGCGGACAGGTCGGTCGCGCCTCCCGGGAGCCGATCCGCGAGTCGCTCCAGCGCCGAGGTGATCTCCTTCTCGCTGGCCGCGGCGAGCCCCTCCACGGGGTGCAGCACCGTCGGCTTGACGTCCAGGGCCACCAGCGCGAAGCGGTCGTCCGCGGAGAGGGAGCGCAGCACCGCCTCGGCGGTGGCGGTCTTGAGCTGGCGCGCGGACTCGTCTCCCGCCCCGGAGGTGTCCACCACCAGCACCACCTCGCCCTTCTGGACCTCGACCTTGTTCCAGTCCACGTCGGGGACCCAGCGCGCCATCACATAGTCGGCGGTGTCGCCGCCGGTGGTGAAGCGCGAGACCCGCACCGGCGCGACGGCCTGCTTCAGTCGTGCCTCGAGCTGGAAGTCGGCCAGGGGCTTGTACCCCGAGCGACGCATGGTGATGTGCCGTCCCCCGTTCTCAATCCGCGCGTCCTCCAGGGTGCTCAGCTCCATGTTGGCGCCGGCCTCCCCCAGGTCCACCGTGAGCGAGAACTCGCCGATGCGCAGCGGCTCGCGCGACTGCAGCGGGTGGACGAAGCGCATGCGCCCCTCCACCAGCGGCAGGCGCTGCAGGTAGCGCAGCACCGCCCGGCGCGAGCCCGCCCCGGGCACCGGGTAAATGCGCGCGCGGAAGGTGTGTCCGTCCACCCACTCCAGAAGCGCCGGCTCGTGCCCGGCAGCGGCGGCACCCTCGTACTGACGGCGGGCCTCGTTGCGCTCGATCAGCTCGCCCTCGATGAGGGTGCCGTTGGAGTCGAGGGCGAAGCCGGTGACGTGCGCGCCCAGCGGAATGCTGAACCAGTACCAGCCCTCGACCGCCCGGGAGCTGGGGTTGAAGAAGGTCTGGTCCACCTCGGTCTCCGCCAGCCCGTCGCGGATGACGGCGCGGATGGACTGGTGGCTGATCTCCAGGGTCGAAGCGGCGGAGCCCGGAGCCCCTCCGAAGTCCACGCCATAGAGGGTTCCCGCTCCCGCACCGGCCAGCCCTGCGGCAGCGGCGTGGTCGGCCATGCCGCCCGTCCAGTCCTCCCAGAAGGTGACCGGCTTGAGCTCGGGAGCGGACTTGCCGCGCACCGTGGCCCGCTCGCCCGCCTGTACCTCGACCCGCCCGCCGGGCCCGTCCACCGAGGCCAGCCCGCGCGCGACGTAGACTGTGACCTGGTCTCCGGCTCGGGTCAGCTCCAGCCCGGCGCCCGCGGCGGCGACGGTCACCTCGCCCACCCGATGGACCGCTGGCTTGCGATCGGCGGCGGCGGCGTCCATCCACAGCTGGCCGGCTTCGAGGCTGGTGCCCTCCTTGGTCAGCTTGAGCGTGGTTCCCCCGCGCAGGAACATCCCGGTGCCGTCGGAGAGGCGCAGCAGGGCCCGTGAGCCCTCGCCGGCGCTCACTTGGGCATCGATGTGCAGCGGAGCGCCGGAGACCACCGGGACCGCGCCCTGGCCGCTGTCGACCTTGACTGTGCCGGCCGCGAGCTCGATGCGCGCCTGAAGCGTGCCGCTGCGCTGCGGCGCGCCGCCCTTGATGGTCGAGATGAGGAAGATGCCGATCCCCAGGGTCGCTAGGCCCACCAGCACACCGATTCCCAGTCGCTTGCCACCCTGCGAGGCGAACAGGCTCTTCAGACCCGACATGACGTGGACCTCCCGGCGAGGTTGTGCTTCCACAAGAACGGGCGACAGCGCGGCGAGTTCTGAAAGAGAAGTGCCGCCCCGCCCTCCAACACCACTTTCGAAGGAAGGTCAGATGGCGGAGCCCGAACCCTGCCGAGACGCTAGGCCCGAGCCGGCTCAGCGGTCAACCGCCGCCGGAAAATAGGCGAGCCGGCGCGGGCAGTTAGCGGTCCCTCGAGGGTCAGTCCTTGCGCGCGACCCGGGGCGGCTGATGACGGCGATCGGGCTTGGGGATGTGATCAGTCACTCTGCCCGGAAGGCCGCGCCACAACCTGGCCGCGCCGGTAGAGCGTCTGGCTGATGCGTTCGCCGTTCCGCCAATTGACCTGGAATCCGTCCAGCATGCCGTCGCGCCACGACTCCTGACGGGTGACTCCGCGCTCCTGCCACAGCATGCGCTCTCCGCTGCCGTCGGGGAGCATGGACGTTCCCAGAAGCCTCCCCTCGGGCGTCCAGGACGGCCACAGACCGATCGGGGCTCCCTTGCGCCAGCGCCCGGTCTGCGCCAACTGGCCATTGGGATACCAGCGCAGCTCGCGGCCCTCGAGCCTGTCGGCCCGATACTCCACCTGCCAGCGCCCAGAGGAGTCGCTCACCGAGGTCGTCCCGTCGCGCAGCCCGGCCCTATATGACTCGCTCGATACCCTTCCCTGCTCGCTGCTCTTCCAGGTGCCCTCGCGACGACCGTCGACGTAGTCGCCCTCGGTACTAATGGCGAGACCCACTCCAAAGGTGAATGATCCATCCTCCTTGCCCGAGCGGTATTGGCCGCGCCTCCAGTGCGTGCCGCTCCACGCCAAGAAGGGTCCCTGGCGCACCCCTGACGCGTCTTCGCACCATTGCTCGCCCCCGCTTTGCACGGTCGTGGCCGCGAACTTCGTTCCCTCAGGGCAGTCGATGGAGGCCGGTACGTCGTTGGAGAACCGCTGTTCACCCGCTTCGCCGGACTCGCTGGAGTACTTCCACAAGCCTTCGCGCTTGTCCTCGTGGAATTGGCCCTCCTCGCGCGGCCGGCCATCCTCCCAGAAGCTCGAGTAGGGTCCCTCGCGCACCCCGCGCCGGTACATGACCTGCTCGCTAATCCGGCCATTGGCATGGCGATATACCCATGCGCCTTCCATGAGGTTGTCGCGATGTCTCCCCTGCTCCATGAGGGTGCCGTCGCTGGCACGCTTCTCCATAACGACTTCGCGCCCGCTTGCCGCATGGGTGCGCCGCTCCTGATGGCCGTCGGAGCCGATGAGCAATTCGAGCCCCACCACGGTCGCGCCGCGGGTGCAGTAATAGGGTCGAGGATCAGGCAAGTAGCCGAAATCGCGCCCAAGAAGCATCGATTCTCTGGGATATTCCCCACGGTGGACCTTCAGTCCGGCCGGGCAGCTCCACACAGCAAGCCCGCGGCGGTAATTGAGATCGCTCCACAGCTCCCCGTCTCGATTCCAGCGGCGCTCGCGGCCCTCGAGGTGTCCCTGAGACCAAACGGCCTCGACCGCGAGCCGACCGTTGTCGTGCCATTCGCGCCATCGGCCCGATTTCACACCCGCCTTGAACTCGCCCTTTTCTTTTCTTTCGCCGTTCTGGTGAAAGAACTGCCAGCGACCCTCGCGCATCAAGGCGTGGTATTCACCCTGGCCGGCGAGCTGGCCATTGGGATGCCACTCGCGCCAAAGCCCTTCATTGACGTCGAGGATCGCCGGTCCCTCCTCCCGCTTCTGGCCGTCCTCGTACCAGCGAGTGAGCGGCGTGGCGCGGCCTACCGCGTACTCGTGTTCCTCGAGCAGCGTCCCGTCGGAGTGCCATCGGCGCCACATCCCGGTGCGCGCATTCAGATGGTAGGCGCCTTCAGTTTGGCGCCTGCCCTCGGGGAACAGCGTCCGCGCTTCGCCCTCGAGGACCGTGCCTGCGCCCGGCGTGGGGTGGGGCCCGTAGGAGAAGTCCGAATGGAGAGTGCCGTCGCCCCAGAATTGGCGCACCCGCCTCCTCTCGCCATTCTCGTAGAGCTCCTCCTGCACCACCACGCCATGGCGCGAGGTGCTCCAGGTTCCGTCTTTCTTCCCAGCGCGATAGTGGCCCACCACGGACTTCTCCCCATGCTCGAGGTACTGGCCCTCGAGCACGTCGGCACGGAAGTCC
>JACRCT010000751.1 GCA_016218885.1 Deltaproteobacteria bacterium
CCGCGCCAGCTCGGCGAGGGCCTTGCCCACGTGCCCGGCGCCGAAGACGAAGAGCCGGTCTCCCGGGACCATCTTCTCCAGGAAGACGGTCATCGTCCCGCCGCAGCACATGCCCAGGTCGGCGCCGAGGTTGGTGTGCAGCAGGCGAGTCGTGGCCGCGCGGTCGGCGTGCAGCGCATGAGCCTCCTCGACGATCTGGTGCTCGATGGCCCCGCCGCCGATCGTGCCGCGCAGCGATCGGTCTGCCAGCACGACCATCTTGGCACCCGCCTTCTGCGGACAGGAGCCACCGGTCTCGACCACGGTCGCCAGCACGAAGGGAGTTCCGGCGGCGCACAGGCGCGACATCTCGCTGAAGAGGTCCATCGAGGCGCTCTCAAAGGCCGCGCACGTGCCCGCGGCCGGCTGGAGGAGTGCGCCATTCTAGCCCCCCGCCCCTCCCGCCGGCCTAGGCCGTTCTGCGGCCGACCAGGCGCTGGCCCGCATTTGCCTCCCCCTGCCCGGTGGTTAGGTTCCGGTCGCGTTCGACGAGGCGGGTTGTTTCCACCAGGGAGGTATGGAGGCCCAAGCCATGTTCGGTCCAGGTTCGAATCCCGCCAAGGCGTTCCCGAGGGTGCCCGGCAGGGTGCGCTCCCACCGGCTGGGCAACTACCTGAAGACCGCGGTCCTCATGGCCGGCTTGACGGCCTTGTTCCTGGCGGTCGGGGACAAGCTCGGCGGGCCACAGGGGATGCTCTGGGCGGGCACCTTCGTGGTCGGCTTGAACTTCATCACCTACTGGTTCAGCGACCGCATCGCGTTGGCCCTCAATCGGGCGGTGCCGCTGGAGCCGGGCCAGCTTCCCTGGCTGCACGATACGGTGGCGAGGCTGGCCCATCGCGCCGGAATGCCGACGCCGCGCCTGTTCCTCATCCCCACGCCCGCTCCCAACGCCTTCGCCACCGGCCGCAACCCGGGCCACGCCGCGGTGGCGGTGACCGAGGGCATCCTGCACGTCCTCGACCGCCGCGAGCTGACCGGCGTCCTGGCGCACGAGCTGTCGCACATCAAGAACCGCGACACCCTCATCTCCACCATCGCCGCCACCCTGGCAGGCATCATCACCCAGGTCGCGCGTCTGGCCTTCTGGTTCGGCGGCTCCTTCTTCGGCGGCGGGCGTGACCGCGACGAGGAGGGCCACGGCTCGGTGCTGGGCAGCTTGGGCATGCTCATCGTCGCCCCCATCGCCGCGATGCTGCTGCAGCTGGCCATCAGCCGCTCTCGCGAGTACGGCGCCGATGCCACCGGGGCGGCCCTGAGCGACGACCCCAATGCCCTGGCCGACGCGCTGCAGAAGCTCGAGCGCGGGGCCGAGGCCATCCCCTACGATCAGGCCCCCGCCACGGCTCCGCTCTTCATCGTCAACCCGCTCACCGGCGGCGGGCTGATGAGGCTCTTCTCCACCCATCCCTCCACCGAGGAGCGGGTCAAGCGCCTGCGCGAGCTGGCACACGGGGGGCTCATCCGCTGAGCGCCCCTCCACCTCGCCGCCTCCTCTTCCCTCAGCCGCCTCGCGGCACCTCGAGCCGGAAGGTGCTTCCTCTTCCGAGCTCGCTCCGCACGCTCAACGTCCCGCCATGGGCCTCGGCGATGCGCTGTGAGGTGTAGAGCCCCAGCCCCAAGCCCAAGACAAGGCAGATCCCGGTCGAGACCCAGGTATCACCGGTGAGACCTCGGCGACCAGTCGGTGCGACTGGTGGCACCGGTTCTCTGCCTTTCGCCGACGCCACGCAGCGCGACACGGTGGAGAGGGAGCATTAGAGAGTCGCGCCGGCCAACTCGCGGAGGAGCCGCGCGAGCCCCTCCTTGTCCAGACGTCGCTCGGCCAGTGCGATCATCGCTTCATACAGCCGGCTTCCCGGGTCCTGCACCGCGATGTCATTGAGGTCCAGGAACACGAGTGCGGCGACGAGCCCTGTTCTCTTGTTCCCGTCGATGAATGGCTGGTTCTGCGCTATGTGGAAAGCATAGGCAGCGGCCATCTCGAAGATATCGCCGTGAAGGTAGTTGCCTCCGAAGGACGCCTCTGGAGCAGCCAAGGCCGACTCCAGCAATCCGCGGTCACGGATTCCGTCTGCCCCTCCGTAGGACCTGAGCTGCTCACCGTGGATATGAAGCACGTCCTCCAGGGTGAGGAAGGCGCAACTCACTTCGCAAGTCTCCGTAGCGTTGCGTCATGAGCCTTCATGACCCGAGCAGTCGCGGCCGCGACACGCTTCCGGCGACCCTCTCGAGCGGGCTCGATGATCAAACGGGTGCCATCGGTGTGGAGCTCAAGCTCCGTTTCCCGGTCGATGTTGAGCAGCTCGAGAATCGGCTTCTCGATGACGATGCCCAGGCTGTTGCCAATCGCAGTCAGATGTTTTCGCATGAGAACGCTCCCGTTATGACGAACGTATTACCGTCGTTGACGCGAGGCAAGGCCGTCCCCGCTCATACGTTCACCCTCAAGGGATGGGGATCTGCGACTCGGGCGAGCCGCACAATGCTTGTTCGAAGGCTCCGCACGGTTCCTAGGGCGCGACGGCATTCAGCCGCTCGAGCTACGCCGCCGCGGCCGAGTGGATGGCAGACCGCTCAGGGCACCTTGTGGCTCTCTTCCATCAATCGCCGAGATGCCCCTCCACATCGCCGCCTCCTCTTCCCTCAGCCGCCTCGCGGCACCTCGAGCCGGAAGGTGCTTCCTCTTCCGAGCTCGCTCCGCACGGTCAACGTCCCGCCATGGGCCTCGGCGATGCGCCGAGAGGTGTAGAGACCCAGCCCCTCGCCCGCTATCGAGCCACGGTGGGAGCCGACCCGACGGTTCGGATGGAAGAGGGTCGCCGTCTCTTCAGGGGCGATGCCCACGCCCTGATCGGTCACTTCAAAGG
>JACRCT010000752.1 GCA_016218885.1 Deltaproteobacteria bacterium
CGGCACTCGACGTCGCAGGTCGCCGGGCTGCCCCAAAGGCTGTCCTTCGTGCACGCCTTTCCGTCGTAGCAGAGGGTGGCGCAGTTGCCGTCGCAGGTCTCGGGCGCTTCGACGATTCCGTTCTGGCAGACCGCGGCGTCTGCGAGGCCGCCGGCATCGGGGATTGTCGGGAGGCCAGCATCGGGGACCGTGGGGAGGCTGGCATCGACGACCACCGCCGGGACGCCCGAGTCGACGACCACCGAGACGCCGGAGTCGGAACAACTGGAAACGAGAACGATGAGGGTCAGAGAACGAACGAGGTCGAGAGCACGCATCGCGCGAAGGGTACATCACAACCGGCGCAGGGCCGAGGTCGCGAGAAACTGGTCTGGTGAACCGGGCCGTCATCGGGGGGCTTCGTTTGGAGCTCGTCAGGGCGAGCCGGCCCCTTTCCGGCGGGTTGCGAAAGGAGTTCGCGGTTCCTACGAGCTAGCCATGAGACGCTTCATCACCAACCGGGACCGGATCATTCAGTACATCGGTCTGCACGGAGCAATGCCGGTCCTGACTCTCGCCACTGGCGAGCCGGCTCTCCTACGCCCCGGCGAGGACGAGTCGCTCGTTCGGCGCGTCGCCTGGCCCGAGTTCTTCGCGGTCTGCGAACGACGCGGATCCGGGTTGCTGTACGAGGACTCTCCGGGGTCCTTCGAGTATGGGTTCGTACCGCGCGCAAGGGCGGTCGCGGAGGTCGGCGAGCGCGCCTCGCCGCTGGCCCACGCGCTGGCCATGCTCCGCGACTTGCCGGTGGTGCGCCACGGCTGAGAGCAAGCGGGCAGACGAGCCTGCACCGCCGGACGGATGACCTATCGCTTGCGCCGGCGCGGCTTCGGCCCATGGCGTCGGGGCCGCTTCGCTTCGCGGTCGGGCCTCTCCGGACGTCGAGGGGTACGGGAACGCGCGGGCGCCGCCGGTCGCGCCGAAACGGGGCGCTCCTCCACGGTGAGCAGCTCGAAGTCGATGTGGCGCCGGGCGAGGTTCACGTTGGCGACCCGCACCCGCACCTCGGTCCCCAGGGAGAAGGTGGGTCCGCGCGGGACGACCATGCGGTGGCGCTCCTCGTCGAAGGAGGCCCCCTCCCCCAGCGCCTCGGCCTTGACCAACCCCTCGACGAAGACGCCCTTGAGCTCCACGAAGAGCCCGAAGGGCGTCACCGCCGCCACCACTCCATCGAACTCCTCGCCCACCTTGTCCTTGAGGAAGAGCGCCGCGAAGTAGGCGTCTGCTTCCCGCTCGGCCGACATCGCCGCCCGCTCGCGCTCGCTGGAGCGCGCCGCCACCCCGTCGAGCCGGTCCTCGAGCTGCGCGCTCTCCTCCTCATCCAGCGAGCGCGCCCCGCGGCTCCAGTGCTCCTTGAGCAGCCGGTGCACCATCAGGTCGGGGTAGCGGCGAATGGGCGAGGTGAAGTGCAGGTAGTGCGGTGCAGCCAGCCCGAAGTGGCCCACGTTCTCCGAGGAGTAGAGGGCCTGCATCATCGAGCGCAGGAGCAGGTAGTTGAGGGTGCGCTGCTCGGGGCTGCCGGCGATCTGCTTGAGGAGCTGATTGAGGGACCGCCCGCTGAGATCCCCGCCGGGCTCGAGCGCGAAGCCATGGGCGCGTGCCAGGATCAGGAAGCTGTCGAGCTTCTCCTCGTCCGGCTCGCCGTGGACGCGATAGACCGTGGGCAAGGCCCGGGCCGCGAAGTGCCGAGCCACCGCCTCGTTCGCCGCCAGCATGAACTCCTCGATGATGCGGTGGGCGATGTTGCGCTCGCGCTTCTCCAGGCGCACCGGGCGGTGGCGCTCGTCGAGCAATACCTTCACCTCGGGCAGGTCGAAGTCGATCGCTCCGCGCTCGCCGCGAGTGGCTATCAGAAGGCGCGCGAGCTCCTCCATGAGCGTGAAGTCGGGGCGCAAGAACTCGCGGTGCAGCACCGTCTCGCCGGCCAGCAGCTCCGCGACCTCGGTGTAGGTGCAGCGCGCGGCGCTGCGCATCACGCCCTCGTACAGCTCGGCATCGGCACAGCGCACCCCGCCCGCGCCGTCCAGCTCGAAGACCAGATCGGCCACCAGGCACAGCCGGTCCTCAGCAGGCTTGAGGGAACAGAGCCCATTGGAGAGCCGCTCGGGGAGCATGGGCAGAGCGAAGCTCGGGAAGTACACGCTGGTGCCGCGTCTCAGAGCCTCGAAGTCCAGTGCCGTGCCTGCACTCACGTAGTGGGCGACATCCGCGATGGCCACCACCAGCCGCCAGCCCGCACGGTTGCGCTCGACGTATACGGCGTCGTCGAAGTCACGCGCGTCCTCGCCGTCGATGGTCACCAGGCGCAGCGAGCGCAGGTCGCGGCGCCGGTGGAGCTCGGCCCTAGGGATGGCGTCGGGCGCCCGCCCCGCCTCGGCGAGGACGTCTGCCGCGAACTCGTCGGAGAAGCCGTAGCGGAAGGCGGCCTCGAGCACCTCGCCGAGAGGGTCACCGGGGCGCCCGAGCCGGGCGACTATCTCGCCTGCCGCCGACTCCTTGCGGGTCGGCCCTCGGGTGATTCGCACCTTCACCAGATCTCCCTCGCCGGCCTGGTGAGTGGCTGGAACGGGGATCGCCTCTCCGAGCGCGGGGTTGAGGGGCTCGACGAAGTAGCCCCGACCTTGCCGGAGGAGCGTACCCACGAGGTGGGAGCGCCGGCGTTCGACGACGTCCACGAAGCGCCCGGCGGGCTTTCCGCGGAAGCCTTCGACGACCTCCACCTTCACCAGGTCACCGTCGAGAGCGCGGCGTGCGTCCTCGGCCGGCAGGTAATAGCCGCTGCCCCGTCCCGTGAGCGGCTCGACAAAGCCGTAGCCGTCGGCGTGGCGACGCAAGGTGCCGATGAGGAACCTTCCGCCAGCGCGCCCGGCTCGCGAGCCGATCAGGGGTGGCTCACGCGTCTGGCCGTCATCCGCTCCCTTTGCTCCCGCCTCATCCTTGCCGATGCCTTCGACGCGGAAGCGCTTGCCGTCCTTGACCACCCGCGCCTGCTTCACCAGCTCGCGCATCAGGCGCTTGAGCTCGGTGCGCTGGCCCGGGCTCGCCTGGAGCTGGGTCAGGATCTCGCCCAGGCCCAGGGCCTTGCGGGACTCGGTGAGCGCGGCGACGACCAGTTCGGGATCAAGTTGCATGTACAGGCCGTAGGCCTGACAGGGGCGAGCCGTCAAGCCCCCCTCGAGAAGCGACGGAGCGGGAGCATTGCGATGCGAAGGCGCGCACTTGCTCCTGGACTCGAGATTGGCACCGCACGCGCAGGCCGACCGACGCTCGCTACAGCACCTTCCAGGTCGTCCCCGAAGCCGTGTCCATGATCTCCACGCCCAGCGCCTTCAGCTCGTCGCGAACGCGGTCGGCGGCGGCGAAGTCCTTGGCCTTGCGTGCCGCAGCGCGGTCGGCGATGCGCTGCTCGACCATGGCCCCGTCGATGCCCCTGGCCTTGGCCTTGTTCTCGCGCCGGCGCAGCAGGAACGCCTTGGGGTCCTGCTGGAAGAGCCCCAGCACCTTGCCGATCAGGTCCACGTCCTTGCGCAGGCGCGCGAGGGTGCGCAGCACCGCCGCCTTGTCCTTGGACTTGGGCCTCTCGGCGAGCTCGTTGAGGAGCGCGAAGGGATCGGCCAGTGCTCCCAGGGCTTCGGCGGCGTTGAAGTCGTCGGCCATCGCCTCCTCGAAGGCGGGCATGACCCGCTCGACCTTCTCCTTGTCCAGCAGCTCGCCAGCCGTCGGTTCCTTGCCGGCCAGCTTCTCGTCGGCCTTGGCGAGGGTCTCGTAGACGTAGTCCACGCGCAGCTCGGCGTCGGCGAGCGCCACGTCCGAGAAGTTGATCGGGTTGCGATAGTGCGTGCCCAGCAGGAAGTAGCGCAGAGCCTCCGCCTCGACCTTCTCGAGCACGTCGCGGATGGTGAAGAAGTTGCCCAAGGACTTGGACATCTTCTCGTTGTCGATCTGCACGAAGCCGTTGTGCAGCCAGGTCCGGGCGAAGGGCTTGCCGCTGGCCGCCTCGGACTGGGCGATCTCGTTCTCGTGGTGAGGGAAGACGAGGTCCTTGCCGCCGGCGTGGATGTCGAAGGTATCGCCCAGGTACTTGGCGCTCATCGCCGAGCACTCGATGTGCCATCCGGGGCGGCCTTTGCCCCAGGGGCTGTCCCACTCGGGTTCGCCAGGCTTGGCTGCCTTCCAGAGCGCGAAGTCGAGCGGATCTCTCTTGAGATCGCCCGGTTCCACCCTCGCACCGGCCTCGAGATCGTCGAGATTCCGCTTGGAGAGCTTGCCGTAGCCCGCGTACTCGCGCACCGCGAAGTAGACGTCGCCGCCCGAGGCATAGGCCAGGCCCCGCGCGATGATCTTCTGGATGAGATCGATGATCTCTGGAATGTGCTCGGTGACCTTGGGCTGCACCTCGGGCCGCTGCACCCCGAGCGTGTCCATGTCCTTGAGGAACTCGGCGATGTATTTCTCGCTGATCTGTCCGGCAGGCACGCCCCGCTCGTTTGCGCGCTTGATGATCTTGTCGTCGATGTCGGTGAAGTTGCGGACGTAGGTCACCTTGAAGCCCGCGTGCCGGAGGAAGCGCGCCACCACGTCAAAGGTGACGTAGACGCGGGCGTGCCCCACGTGGCTCATGTCGTAGACCGTGGGACCACACACGTACATGCCGACCACGCCGGGGTGCAGGGGCTGCAGCGGCTCCTTGCGGTTGGTCAGGGTGTTGAAAGTGCGGATCTCCATGGAGCCACTCCTCAAGGGCCCGCCACCGGGGCCGAAATGGGCGCGAATCCTAGCACAACCTTTCCGGCCCTCGCCCGTTGGAACCTGGGTGGGGCGACCCCCAGAAAGGTCGCGGAAGGACATCGCAAATGTCCGAAACTTGGTCGACTCCAAGAGGTAGGGTGGTGTGTGAAGGCTCCACCTTCTAGCGCTGAAGAGCCGTGAGCGCTCGGGGATCACAGCTGGAAACGCCCAGAAAACCGCCAGTTGGGCAACCTTGAACCTTCGGCAGCTTGTTTGGCAGGGTGATTGCTGCGGCGTAGGATGGAATGAACGCGAATTCGAGCAGGGCGATGGCCAAGGACCCTCTACGACCCCGAGCCCGGCGTCCCGGGCAAGCCAAGGACCCGGTCATCCGACTGGGAACCGGTGATTTCGAGTCCCTCGACCTCGAGGAGCCCCGGGCCGACCCCCAACAGGCAGTGCCGACCAACGTCTACACTCCGAACTCGTACGACTCACCCCAGTCCTCGGACTCGTCGAGCGCCGCCCTTCCCTCGGACACTCATCTCTTGCCCGCCCAGGAATCCGACCGTCGCTCCCGTCCCAAGCCGCCGGTGCATCAAGCGCCAGCGCTCGACCCCGCCTTCCTGTACATCGACCGAGGGCCAGGCGAAGGGCGCAACGTCCCCATCCCCGAAGGTGAATTCCCGATAGGCCGGGCCTCCACCAGCGGGGTCCGCATCGCCCACCCCTCGGTGAGCCGTGAACACGCCGTCCTCGAGCGACACGGCCCACGCTTCTTCGTGCGCGATGCGGGAAGCCACAACGGGACCTTTGTGAACGGCCGGCAGCTCACAGGGCTGGTCGAGGTCTTCGGCGGCGACGAGATCGCGATGGGCAAGGCGGTCCTCATCCTGAGGTTTGGCGGGCAGTCGGGGCGACGCACCGCGACCTCGGTCCCCCTGACCGAGCGCAAGGCTTTCAAGTTCACGATCTTCGGCTCTGCGGTGGCCCTGGGCATCCTGAGCGTGCTCGTCCTGGCGCGTCTGCGGCCGGGCAACGATGAGCAGCCATCCTTGGCAGCCAGACCCGCAACCATCGCCCGATCTGCCCCGTCCTCGTCCAGGCTTGGCGCGTCGATGCCAGACAGCAGGCCGACCAGGCTTCCCGACCCGGAGTACGTGGCCGAGCCCCCCCCTACCCGGCCTTACGCCGAACCCACGAGGAGGGGCGACCTCGACCTCGCCGCCCAACCCGAGGTCTCGGCCTCCAGAGTTTTTCAGGAGGCCAGGAGCCGCGGCGAGGCGGCACCCACGCGGCTGGATGTCCCCACCAAGCTCATCGACAAACGCCCCAAGCCTGCTCCGAAGAAGGGGCCCGCGCCACGCCTCGCCGCCGCCCCGGCGACCAAGGTCGACACCTCGTCTGCCACAGAAGAGGCGATGGCCCTCTTCGAGGCCGGCGATCTCGACGGCGCCATCGCCTCCGCCAAGGAATCGGGCAACACCAGCCTCGCGGGCAAGATCGCATCCTTCAAGAAGGAGATTGCGGCCGCCAAGGCCGACCTCTCGTTCCGCGACGGCGCTGGGGCCATCAAGCACTACAGCGCCGCCTTGGCGATCGATGACGAGCTCTCCAAGGGGTGGGGCAAGCTCGGTGGACAAATCCGCGTCGAGCTCTCGAAGCTCTTCCAGATTGCCGGCACCCAGGCAGCCGAGAAGGGCGATAGCGCCAAAGCCGCATCGCTCTTCCAGAAGGCACTCAAGTACGACCCAGAGAATGCCGCAGCTCAGGGCTCACTGGCCAGGCTCAAGAGCGCCCCGGCGCCTGCCAAGCAAGAAGACCCGCGATCTGCTGCGGACGAGGCCTTCGACCAGTAGTGTGCCGCCCTACTCGTGGAGCTTCTCGGCGTGCGCCTTCCTGCGGAAGAAGCGCGTCAGCGCAAAGGCGTTGAGCCCAAGCAGACCCAAGAGTGCAAGCAGCAGAGCCGGCGTGCGCCACCCAGTGAGCGGCTTCTCGCCGTCCAACAGCACCCATAGGTGTTCGTCAAGAGGCGCCGCCTCCCCCCGCTCCACCAGAGTGCGGAACGCTTCGCTGTACTCGAAGATCGAGGTGTCTTTGAGCAGCCTGCCGGTGGCGATGAAGGGGGTCTGGTCGGGCGGCGGCGAGGGCCGGCCCGGGGACGACGAAGGCTCGGGGCCACGAAGCTCGCGGCGCACGAGAACAGGGGTGCCGCGGAAAGCGACGATCTCGAAGCGACGATCGAGGTGCTTGAATCGGCTGGCAACTGGGCCCGGGCTTCCCTGAATGGTAGCCAGCACATTGTCGGCCACCCGATCGAACCGGTAGGCCCCCGAGGCGCCCAGATCGACCGGCTGCGACCTCGCCACCCAGTAGGACACGTCGTCGCGCAGATCAAAGAGCAGGAAGGCGGCGAGGACCAACCCGAGGAAGGTGAGCGCCAGCGAGAAGCCGCCACGCTTGCGCGGGCGAAAGTCGGCGGTGAGATCGTCGTCCGCTTGGAGGTCTTGGGAGCGCTCAGGGAGAGGCGGCATGGAGGAGGCCAGAGACACAGACGCCCCCGGCGTGAAACCGGAGGCGTCGAAGGGATTCGCTGTCCTGCAGAATCAGCAGTTGAAGATGCGCTTGAGGTCGCTCTCGATCTCCGCCTCGTCGCACTCCTTGGCGAGGCTGAGCTCCTTGATCAGGAGCGAGCGGGCAGTGTCGAGCATCTTGCGCTCGCCGAAGGAGAGATCCTTGTCTCCCTTGAGCAGGTAGAGATCGCGCAGCACCTCGGCGATCTCGAAGACGCTGCCGGTCTTGATCTTCTCCATGTACTCCCGATAGCGCCGGTTCCAGGTGGTGGAGTCGACGGAGATGTCCTTCTCCTTGAGGATGGAGTAGACCTGCCGTACGTCGTGGTCGTTGATGATCTCCCGCAACCCGACCTGATTCACCTTGTTGATGGGAATCATGATCTTCATGTTGTTGTCGAGGATGCGAAGCACGTAGAAGGATTGCCGTTGGCCGGCGACCTCCTTGTGCTCAATCCCCATCACCTCGCCCACGCCCTGGCCCGGATAGACCGCCTTGTCGCCGACCTTGAACGTAGCCTGCACTTCGTAGACTCCTTGGTTGGGGCCACAAAAAGAGGCAGTACATACCACGGTTTTTGGCACCGGTCAAACCGAACTTGACCGCTCGCTGGACGCCCGTCTATGATGCAGCCGCCTCTTGTTACACCCGGCGCACGATTCGAATTCCAGCGTGAGTCCGGGACGTTGCGAGAGATGAGGAGGGGGTGAGGGTGGGCGGGGTCCTGGCCTTTTTGGGCGGGCGTCCCCTGTTGGGGGCGGCTCTCTCTTTCGCGCTCGGAATCGGTCTGGCGGCGGCATATCCGCCTGGTCACCCGCTCGGCCTGCTCATGGGCGCCGCGGGCTTGGCTGCTTTGGCGCTGCTCGTATCGCGAGCCGGCCCCGGCTTCGCGACCCTTGCTGGTCTGGCCGGTTTCCTGGTCTCCGGAATGGGTGCGGAGGGCCTTCGAGCAGAAGCGGTGGGGCACCCGGTGACGGAGGCCGAGTGGCAGATCGAGGGCACGGTGGCCGAGCCGGTCTTCCGGACCGGAGACCGCCAGCGTGTCTTGCTGCTGGTCCAGCGCGCTCGAGAGGCCACCCAGGGAGAGTGGCGCGAGACGTCCTTCCACGCGCGCCTGTCCACCGAGCCCGTGGCCCTATGGCCTGGCGACCATGTTCGGGCCACGGTTCGACTCTCCCCTCCTAGGCGGGACGCAAACCCGGGGGCCGCGGGCCTCGAAGCTCGTTGGCGAGCCGAGGGCCTGGTTGCCTTCGGGTCGGTGCTGGAGCGGCAGCTCGTGGTGATCGGCAGCGCCCCGGTCCTCGCGCCAGCGGCGGCGCGCTTTCGGGCACGATATGCCTCGATGGCCAACGACGCCATCGCCGACCCCTCTTCGCGGGCGCTCGTCCAGGCCTTGGCCATCGGCGATCGCGCGGAGCTCTCGAGCGAGGTCAATGACGACTTCAGCGTCAGCGGCCTGGCCCACATCCTCTCCGTGTCCGGGCTGCACATCGCGGTGGTGGCGGCAGGTCTGTACCGGGCTCTGCGCTGGCTCTTGTCGAGGTCTGAGCGCCTGCTGCTGCGTGCTGACGTGCGTGCCCTGGCGGCCCTGAGCGCCTTGCCCGCCACCTGGCTCTACGTCTGGGTGACCGGCTCCGACGTGCCGGCAGTCCGCTCAGGCGTCATGGCTTCCGCCCTCTTCCTCGCCATGGCGTTGCGCCGCGACGCCGACTCCCAGAGCTCGCTGGGGGCAGCGCTGCTCGCCGTGCTGGCGTGGGATCCCGCTGCACTCTGGTCCATCTCCTTCCAGCTATCGTTCACCGCAGTCGCCGGGTTGATGCTCCTGACGGAGCCGCTGCGAAGCCTCGCCCCCTGGCCGCGACCCGACCCTGCAGCGACCGGCTGGCGCGCCAGACTTGCCCGTGCCGGTGAAGCATTGCTCACGGCCTCCCTCGGCTCGCTCGCCGCCTCGATCGCCACGGCGCCCATGGTGGCCGCCGCCTTCCATCGCGCCTCACTCGTGGCGGTGCTCTCCAATGCCGTGGCCCTTCCGGTGGCTAGCGGACTGACCGTGCTGGCGGCAGGCTCGACTGCCGCCTTTGGTGTCGGGTCGCCCCCGGCAGCGGTGCTGCTGTGCCTGGCAGAGCCCTTGGCGCGGATCCTCCTGTACCTTTCCCACGCCTTCGCCTCCCTTCCGTTCGCCTCGACACTCGTGCCCGCTCCCAGCCGAGCTGTCTTCGTCGCCTGGTACTGTGCGCTGGCGGGCCTGGCGCTCCTTCCGGGGCACCGCCGGGCGGCTTGGCGGATAGGAGCTCCCGGCCTGGCAGTGGTTCTCGCCGTGGGCCTCTGGCGCCTCGCGGCCCCGCTGCTGAGCCATCAGCTCGTCGTCACCTTCCTCTCGGTCGGGCAGGGTGACGCCTCCATCGTGCAGCTGCCGGGCGGCGAGAGCCTGCTCATCGATGCGGGGGGCGATCCCTCCGGCCGCTTCGACCCGGGAAAGACGATCGTCATACCGGCTCTGGCCGAGCTGGGGGCGACGCCGCTGCGCGCCGCGGTGCTATCTCACCCGCACCCCGACCACCTCGGCGGGATGCTCTCCGTCCTGGAGCACGTCCGGGTGCGCGAACTGTGGATGGCCAAGGGGCTCAACCAGTCGGATCCGCCACTGGCGCGGCTCCTCGCTCTTGCCCGCGAAAAGCAGGTTCTGGTCCGCGAGCTCTCGGCGGGTGAGCGGCTTGCCTTGGGAGTCACAACCTTGGAGGTGTTGCACCCGGCGAGCGCCCGGGGCCTGAACGACAATGATGGGAGTCTCGTCCTGCGGCTTCGCTACCGGGAGGTCTCGTTCCTGTTTCCTGGGGATGTCGAGGGTGCCGGAGAGTCAGAGCTCCTCGCCGCGTCGGACCTCGCAGCCACGGTCCTCAAGGTTCCGCACCACGGCAGCCGGACCAGCTCCAGCCCAGAGTTCGTCGCCCGAGTCCGGCCCGCCCACGTGGTCTTCTCCGTCGGGCGCAACCGCTTCGGGTTCCCCCACGAAGAGGTCGTCGCCCGTTACCGCAGCATGGGAGCGAGCGAGTACCGCACCGACGAGTCAGGAGCCGTCGCGCTCCATTCCGACGGCCGAACCCTCGATGTCGAAACCTGGCTGCCATAGGGCGATTGCCCGGGATGGAGCCGGTCCCTAGATAACGCGCGCGGCAATCCGGGTACGCATTCCACGGACTGGAGTGTCCCATGAGCATCGACGATGTTGATCTCGCTCAGCTTGCCCAGTCGCTGCGCGAGCGTGCGCCGGCCGGTGAGCCCCGTGGCTACCTGCGTGGCAAGGCTGCTCTCCGCGACATGGTCGTGCGGATCCTGGGCTGCTCGGAGCTGGAGGCCGAGGACCTGGTCGAAACCCTTGAGTCGCGGGGATACCTGCGCTTCGAGGGCAATCCTGCCGAGCGCTCCCAGGCATTCGCCCCTTGGGACATCGACCCCCACGCAGAGATGTGAGCCTCGCCAGATACGGCGCGCTGGGGCAGATCTCTCTTGGGGCTCTAGGGCGCGAGCTCGAGGATCCCGAAGCGAGGCAGATGGTGGAAGTCTCCCACGAGGGGTGGCGAGAAGGCCGCCCCCTCGTTGACCTTCCGCTCCGTGTGCCACTCGAGACGGTAGAGATTGAAGCGCCACCTGTCCCCGGGCTGGGGAGGCCAGCGCGGAACCGCTGCCAGGCGCTTCACCGGAATCCGCAGCTCTGCCGTCCAACCCTCATCCTTGTCAGTCGGCTCGTTGAGGGTCCCACGCAGCTTGACTGCAGAGGTCATCTGCGAGTCCCACGCCAGATCCATCCCCTGGCGACGCGCAGGGAAGTAGGCGTCGAACTGGACGTTGCGGGGCGACAGCTCGAGCTCATTGTAGGTCTTCCCATCCCCATCTGCGTCGAGGAAGAGCTCCACCACCTCTTCCTGGTAGATCGGGTCGTCCTTCTTCTCCGAGCGGGCCCAAAGGTCCTCGTCCTGCACGTCGAAGGCAGCCCACAGGTACTCCTCGTCCCAGACCAGGCGGGCCTCGGTTCTGGACCGCGGTTGACCGCCGTCGTTGGTGCGCCTGAAGGCGCCGGTGCTGGGCACCCCCTGCCAGCCGGGATCGGACAGGTCTCCGTCGAGATCGATCTCCGCCCTGCGGCGCAGAGCCTTGTACACGGGCAGGTCCGCAGACTCTCCGCTCCCAACCTTCACCCGGAGGGCGGGGAGGCGATTGGCACCGTCATGCGCGGCCCGCTCGTCGACCGGCAGCAGATCATCGAACCGGTAGAATCCGATGTAGAAGACCAACTCTTCGGGCGCGGCGGCTGGCACGGTAACGGTGTAGCTGTCCTCGACGAATTGCCCGGGCTGCCACTTGTCGGTCGGGTAGAGACCGTCCACCGGAACGTGATCGGCATTGATCAGAATCCCCGGCTGCCCCGCCCCCTCCACATGGACGAAGACCTTCCAACCTTTCTCCATGGCGGCCAAGGACTCGAAGTAGTGCGAGACTCGCAGAGCGTGCCCGCGGATGGCGGGGTCCGGACGAACATCTGAGCCGATGAAGCGGACCTTTCCCCCGCCGAGGA
>JACRCT010000763.1 GCA_016218885.1 Deltaproteobacteria bacterium
CGGCCGGGATGCCGTGACCGCCAACCAGCTGCAGCGTCACCGTCTCGCCGCGTGCGAGATCCCTTCCTGCTCCCACAGGAAGGGTGACGAACCCCAGCGCCTTCCCTGCGCGCAGCAGCAGCTCGGCGTCCGGGGCGCTGGCGACCTCTCCTACCGATTCCAGCTCCTTGGAGGCGAAGAGGCGGCGGGCGATCTCGCGGGACTCGGGCGTCCGGTCCAGGTCCACCAGCGCCACCGGGATGTGGTCGATGTCGAAGCTCACCCCGTAGCCGAAGATGAGCAGCATCACCACCGGCATGACCAGCGCGAGATAGAGCGTGCGCGGGTCGCGGCGGATGTGCAGTGCCTCCTTGGCTGCCAAGGCGCCTACACGGATGAGGAATCGCCGGAAGCGCTCGATCATGGCTGCGCCTCCTCTCGGCTCTCGCGTTTGACCACCGCCAGGAAGACGTCCTCGAGCGAGGCCTCAGCCTCCTCGACCAGGGTGCGCGGCGCGCCCTTGCGAAGCCGCTCGGCCAGCCGCTGCGCGTCCCATGCTCCCGGCTCGGTCCTGACGTGCAGCCCCGCCCCGAACGGCTCCACCGCTCGCACCCCTGTCTGGCCTTTGAGCAGCTCCGCCGCCGTCCCGGCATCCGCTCCTCGGACCACGAAGAGCCTGTCGGGCACGTGCTCGCGCTTCAGGGCTGCAGGCGTGTCCAGCGCCACCAGCCGCCCGTCGACCATCAACCCGATCCTGGCGCAGTACTCCGCCTCGTCCAGGTAGTGGGTGGTCACGAAGACGGTCGTGCCCCCGCGAGCCAGCGAGCGGATGAGCCTCCAGAACGCCCGCCGCGCCACCGGATCGACGCCCGCGGTGGGCTCGTCGAGAAAGACGATCTCGGGAGCGTGCAGGATGGCGCAGCCCAGCGCGAGGCGCTGCCGGATTCCCCCGGGCAGGGCGCCGGTGGTCGCCGAGCTGTGGTCGGCGAGGTCGGTCAAGGCCAGCACCTCCTCGGCGCGCGCGAGCAGCTCCCGGCCGCCCAGCCCGTAGGCCCCGCCGAAGAAGCGCAGGTTGTCCCAGACCGAGAGGTCCAGGTAGAGCGAGAACTTCTGCGACATGTAGCCGATGGAGGCCTTGACCCCCTCGGGATCGGTCGCGATGTCGTGCCCGGCGACGGTGGCCTGCCCGGAGGTCGGGGAGAGCAGGCCGCAGAGCATGCGAATGGTGGTGGACTTGCCGGCACCGTTCGCGCCCAGGTAGCCGAAGATCTCCCCTCGCTCGACGTGGAAGGAGACGTCGTCCACCGCGGTGAACGAGCCGAAACGGCGGGTCAGATGCGAGACCTCGATGGCGGCGTCATTCCCCATGGTTCACGCTCAGGCCTCCGCAGCAGAGATGCGGGCGAGAAAGAGGTCTTCGAAGTCCGGTGCCGCCGGGACGAGTCGCGCGCCGAGCTCCTCGAGCGCAGGCGCGAGCCGCTCCCTCCCGCCGCGCGCGAGCACCACCTTCAGGTGTGCGCCCGCGGGCGAGGAGGCGCGGACCTCCTGAGGCCGGGAGATCAGCAGGCGGTCGACGGCCTCGCGTGCGCCGCCGACGACCTCGCAGACCTCGTGGTCGAAGCCCGTGAGCAAGGCCTGTGGCTCGCCCTCCTCGAGCAGCCGCCCACGGTGGATGAGCCCCACGCGGTGGCAGCGCTCGGCCTCGTCCATGTAGGGAGTGGAGAGCAGCACCGCCATCCCGCTGCTCACGAACTCGTGCAGCAGGTCCCACAGCTCGCGGCGGCTCACCGGGTCGACCCCGTTGGTGGGCTCGTCGAGCAGCAGCGCCTGGGGCTGGTGCAGCAGGGCGCAGGCCAGGGCGAGCTTCTTGTACATGCCGCCCGAGAGCGCGTCGGCGCGCCGGTCGAGGAAAGGGGCGAGCCGGGTGATCTGCATCAGCCGCGCGGCCCGCTCGCGATAGGTCTTCTCGGGCAAGCAGTAGAGGCGTCCGAAGAAGCGCAGGTTCTCGCCCACCGAGAGGTCGCGGTAGAGGCTGTACTGCTGAGGCATCAGCCCCAAGGACTCGCGCACCTGCGCGCCTCCGCGGAGCGAGTCGAGACCCAGCACCCGCGCGCTGCCGCCATCCAGCTCAATCAGGCCGGCGAGCGCCCGTATAGCGGTGGTCTTGCCTGCCCCATCCGGCCCCACCAAGCCATAGAGCTCGCCCTGGCGCACCTCGAAGGAGAGACCGGCCAGCGCCTGGACCTTGCCGAAGCTGCGGCGCAGCTCCAAGGCCTGGAGCGCGGGGGAGTCGTCGGAGTGCGCGGTCGCGGTCATGGATAGGAGTCTCTTCTCGCGGTGACTTCAGTCCAACGGGCGGAGCCGAGCGAACCGGTCTCCCAACGACCCAACCTCAAACTCAAGACTTACGGCGTAGAACTTGCGGCTGACTCTCACTCTCACCGGCTTGTCCCGGGGAGGGTGACCTGCACCGGCATTCCGGCGCGCAGCTTCAGGTCCGGGTTGGCGATGGCCACCTCGACCGGATAGACGAGGCGGTCGCGGTCGGTCCGCGTCTGGATGTTGCGGGGGGTGAATTCGGCCTTGAGCGACACGGTGCGGACGACGCCCTGAAAGACCTCGTCGGGGAAGGCGTCCACCGCGACCTGGGCCTGGGCGCCCGGCCGGACCACGGCGATCTCGGCGTTGGGCAGGTAGAAGGTGGCCGTCACCTCGCGCAGGTCGATGAGCTCGACGAGGACCGAGCCCGGGGCGACGAGCTCGCCGACCTCGAAGGGCAGCTCCTCCACCACTGCCTCGCGAGGGGCTCGGACCTCGCACTCGGCGACCAGCAGCTTCGCGCGGGCGAGCGCGGCCTCGGCGATGCGGATGGCCGACTCGGCGTTCTCCACCTGGGCTTGGGCAGCGCGGACCTGTCCGCTGGCGGCGGTGGCCTGGCCGGCGCTCGCCTCGCTGGAAGCCTTGGCGGCCTGGACCTGATGCTCCAGGCCCTGGGCGCTGGCGCGCACCTGGTCGCGGTTGGAGAAGGCGACGTCGTTGCCCACCGCTTCGAGACGCTCGGCCTGGCGCCTCGAGGCGTCGCGCTGGGCGGCGAGGGCCTCGGCCTGCGCTCTGGCCGCCGAGACCGACGCTGCCGCGGCCTGCTGCTGTCCGAGCGCGGACTGGGCCTGCGCCTGTGCCCCCTTGGACTGGGCCTGGGCCGAAGCCAGCCGTCCCATCGCCTCGGCGAGCGCCTGCTCGGGCTCGGAGCAGTCGAGCCTGACCAGGAGGTCACCCGGCTTCACCGCCTCGCCCTCCTTCACCTTGAGCTCCAGGATGCGCGCGGAGATCTTCGAGGCGAGCCGCACCTCGGTTCCCTCGATCTCGCCTGAGCCTCCGGCCGGCCCACGCAGCTGCGCATCCTGGGCGCGCAGCTTGAAGGTGAGCAGCCCCACCAGGAGGAGGGTCAGTACTGAGAGCACGGTCGCGATTCGCCGCATGGGCTGGCTCCTTGGTCGCCGGTCGCTGCGCTTGAAAGGAATGGCAAGGCGCGTGCCGTGACCGTCTCACTCTGGTAGTCGAAGCAAGGGGCTTGCTCTTGTAAGGACTTCCGACAGCGAGGTTCGCCCTCCCGAACGGCACAGCGCTCTTGAGGCCCGGATTTGCTGGAAGTTCCAAGTCGGCACCGGCCTTGCTCATCGAGCCCGCGGAGGCTCCTCTCATGACTCGCCAATGCATCTGGACGACCGGCCTCGCGCTCAGGGTGGCGCTGGGGATCGGGCTGCCCATCCCCGGCATCGCCATCGCGTCCCCCGTCAGCGAGCCGGTCCCCCTCACCGCCGAGGAGGCGCTCAGGCAGCTGGACGCGCAGAACCTCACCTTGGCGCAGGCGCGCAGCCGCGCGCAGGAGGCCAAGGGCGTGGTTCGCCAAGCGATGGCCGCCTTCCTTCCCGCCCTCGTGGCGGGCGGCTCCTATACGCGCAACAGCGACTCGGCCACGCTCTCGCTTCACCCCCTGCTCGACTCCATCGAGGGCGGGCTGAACCGCATCTCGCCGACGCCGGTGCGCCTGGACCGCACCAACGTCCCCGACCAGACGGTGATCCAGCCGCTGGAGGCGTTCACGGGCCAGGCCTCGGTGCGCGTGCCCCTGTTCGCCGCCAACGCCTACTCCGACTGGCAGGCCACCAAGGAAGCGGCGAGCGCCGCCGAGGCCTCGATCGAGGTGGTGCGCCTGCAGCTGCGGGCGGCCCTGATCCAGTCGGCGAGCTGGTCGGGCGCCGCCGAGGAGATCGCCGCCGCCTCGGAGCGCGCTCTGGCCATCGCCCTGGAGCACGAGAAGAGCGCCGCGCGCAACGTGGAGGCGGGCGTCGCCGCGCCGCTGTCGCACCTGCAGGCCCGGACCGAGGTCGTGCGTCGCGAGAATGACGTGGTACGCACGCGCGCGGACAAGGAGCGGGCGTGGCTCGCGCTGGGCGTCCTGCTGGGGAAGGCCGATCCGGTGCGGGTCGTGCTCCCGGCGGACGAAGCGCTGCCCTCCGCCTCTGCCGCCGCGGCGGGAGCGGGCGATGTGGATTCGCTGACCCGCCTCGCCCTCGAGGCCCGGCCCGAGCTGCGCGTCCAGCAGGCCTCGATGAAGGCGGCGGAGCGTCAGCTGGACTCGGCGTGGTGGCGACACGCACCTCAGCTCTCGGCGAGCTTCGCGGCCTTCGCCTCCAACGTGGTCTATCCCACCGGCGACAAGGCGGGCTGGAGGGCGAGCGTAGACCTGGCGTGGACGCTCTATGATGGCGGCTTCCGCTATGGCAAGCGCGCGCAGGCCGCAGCGCAGATCGTCACCGCCCAGGCGGCGTGGGAGGCGCAGCGCATCGAGATCTCCCAGCAGGTGAAGGACTCGGCGCGCGACGTGGACGTGGCCAGCGAGCGGCTGCGGCTGGCGAAGCGCCAGAGGGAGCTCGCCCAGGAGGTCTTCGGGACCGCCAAGCGCTCGTTCGAGGCCGGCCTGGCCAGCTCGCTCGACGTCCTGGATGCCAACGATCGCCTCTACCAGGCGGACGTGGGCCTGGCCGATGCCCGGGCGAGGTTGGGGATGGCGCGCACGGCGCTGGCGCGGGCGACGGGAAGCCTGCTCTAGCCCGACCTTCGCACTATTGAGCCCCTTTTCGCTCGGGCCGGCTTCATCGGCCAGAGCGAAAA
>JACRCT010000764.1 GCA_016218885.1 Deltaproteobacteria bacterium
CGCGTGGGGCCGCGCCGCTCGCGAGCGGACCTGAGGCTTCAGCGAGTCGACCGGGCTCGAGCCCGGTCATGCCGCAAGCGGAGCTTCTCGAGGGCCGAGCGAGTGGCCTCGAGGAGGGCCGCCGGCTCATTCTCGTCGGCAGGACCCTCGACGCCGAGGTTCGCCGCCTCGCCCTCGGCCTCGTCTCGCCAGGCGGGCTCACCGCTTTCTGCGTCGAAGAGCGAGAGCGCGACGCTGGCGCGGGGGTGCAACCTGATCGTCCCGAAGGAGAAGATGATCACCCCGCTGCTCCCGCCGGCGACGTGCTCGGTAGAGAAGCTCACCAGCCCCTCCACCGCCAAGGACTGGGAAAGCTCGGCGCGCTGCGCCTCGCTCAGCTTGCACGCCGCGTCATGCCCGAGGATCCCCGGGACGCTCCGGGAGCCCTCCGGCTTGGCGCTGGCCGCGAGGCGCAGATAGTCGGCGTTTGCGGCGACCTCCTCGCGCGACAGGACCCTCCACCCGAAGCGGCTCGCCAGCCTCTCGGCGAGAGCGGCGTAGGCCGCAGCGGCCTCCTCGTGATGGCGCGCCTCGACCTGGGCGGGCAGCACCGGTTTCTTCTGGCGGATGGCGTTGACGGCTTTCTCCAGGGAGATGTCGCCCTCGCCGTGCAGGTTCACGGTGCCGGTGTAGCCGATGATGGCCACCGAGCGCACCGCGTCCATCCGCGTCGGCGCGACGCCGTGGAAGGTGCAGGCCGCCAGGCCGAAGGTCATGAGCAGCGCGGCGGTGCAGAGAAGGGAGGAGCAGGGGCGGGGCGTCATGAACGGTTACCTCGGGACGGCACGACGAGCTCGGCGATGCTACTGCAACGCGCGCGATCGGCGTGAAGCGCCAAGGCCCCGCTCCCTCGCGCGCTATAGTCCAAGGCCGGACGCAGCATCGGACAGAAGGGGTGCCGGATGGTGTCTCGGACCTGGCTCGTGCTCCTCGGCTCGTGGATGGCGGGCTCCGGCTGTGCCACGACCCTTTCGACCTTCGATACGGCCCGGCCCACGCCGGTCAAGCACGTGCGCCTCAACGTGGGTTACGGCTTGCACCTGCCGGTCGGGTCCATGGTCAAGGGGGTCGTCGCCGCCGGCGAGGCGGTGGCCGAGTCCATCGAGAAGGAGAGGGCGACCCTCTCCGAGGAGCAGGCCGAGAAGCTGTACGAGGCGTGCGTCGCGACCGCGCTGACCCCGCCCTCGACCCAGTGGGAGATCATGGCCCGAACCGGGCTCTTCCGAGACATGGACGTGGGGCTGCGCTACTCGACCAACGCCCTGCGGCTGGACCTGAAGTACCGCTTCTTCCACATGGGCGTGGACGACGAGGGCAAGAGCCACCATCTGTCCATCGGTCTGTCCGGGGCCTACTACCTCTTCAGCAACCCGCTCTTCGAGATCCTCGACTACATCCAGCTGGCCGACTTCTCGCGCTGGGACCTCGAGGTGCCGCTGCTCTACAGCTGGGAGTATCGCCGCTACTTCGCCCTCTACCTGGGGGCCAAGTACATGTACACCTCGTTCGAGCTCGACTCGAACCTGCACAGGATTCAGCAGTACGTCACCCGGCTGGCGGAGATGCCGCCCATCACCGACCAGATCTCCTCGAGCATGCACTACTTCGGCGGGGTGCTCGGTTTGGGCGGCGGCTACAAGTGGGTCTTCGTCTACACCGAGCTCTCCATGGGCTACACGCGCCTGAGACCGCGGCTCTACAGCTTCGTGGATGGTGCCACCCAGGAGCGGAACATGGATGGCTTCGCCGTCTATCCCGCCGTCGGGCTTGTCGTGAAGATCTGACCTCATGGGCGAGGACCTGGAGGCCACCGCCGGGTGCATGTCTGGACGACCGGCGACTCGTCGGTGGGGCCGGATGCCAGCCCGGCGCAAGTGAGCCTGGCGCAGGCTTGGCTTCGGCCAGCGAGTGCGGCCTGCGGAAGTCTCTCGAGTGGTGAGCGGACGCTCGGCCGAGCGCGAGCTGCCCGGGAGGTCCAGCCTTGGCTGCGGTGCGTCGCCCTCCCAGCTTTCCGGTGGCACGCGTCGGGGCACATCCCGGACTCGTGTCCATCGGGAAAGAGAGGGGGCGGCGCGCCATGGAGCAGCGGCTATGGATCAGGACCCGCCGCGGAGGCGGGATCGACCTGCCATTGGCAGAGGTCGAGGCCCTCGCCGGCTCCCTGGGCGGTCAGGTGCTCACGCCCTGGCATGACGGATACGAAGAGGCGCGCCGGCTCTGGAATGGTCTCATCGAGAAGCGGCCGGCGCTGATCGCTCGCTGCTCCTCTCCCGAGGATGTCGCTGAGTGCCTGCGCTTCGCGCGCGCCCGCGACCTCGTCCTCGCGGTGCGCGGCGGAGGCCACAACGTCGCCGGCCACGCGCTCTGCGATGGCGGGCTGGTGATCGACCTGTCCCCCATGCGTCGTGTCCGCGTGGACCCTGCGCGACGCATCGCCTATGCGCAGGGCGGCGCCACCCTTGGCGACGTGGATGAGGCGACGGTTCCCCACGGGCTCGCGGTGCCGCTCGGTCTGGTCTCGGCGACCGGCGTCTCAGGGCTGGCGCTCCACGGAGGCTACGGGTGGATGTCGCGGCATGCCGGGCTCACCGCCGACAACCTGGAGGGCGCGGAGCTGGTGCTCGCCGATGGACGGAGGGTGAGGGCGAACGAGCGGGAGAACCCCGACCTCCACTGGGCGCTGAGGGGAGGGGGCGGGAACTTCGGCGTGGTCACCGAGCTGGCGCTGCGCGCCTGGCCCATTGCGTCCGAGGTCTTCATGGCGGTGGTCTTCCACCCGCTGGATCAAGCCGCAGGGCTGCTGCGGTTCTTCCGCGACTTCATGCTCCAGGCCCCGCGGGAGGTGGGAGGGCTGGTCACGCTCTGGACGACGAAGGACGGTCCTCCTTTCCCTCCGGCGTGGCGGGCCAAGCCGGTGGCGGCGATTGCCGCGGTGAGCGTGGGTGACCCCGACGAGGCGGAGCGGCTGCTGCGCCCGCTGCGCGAGTGGGGGCGGCCGGTCGTCGACCTGAGCGCACGCGTGGGCTGGCTCGAGGCGCAGCGCTTCTTCGACGAGGACTACCCCGACGGGCGTCTCTACTATTGGAAAGCGCTCTACCTGAAGGACTTCGGTGAGCCCGAGATCGGCACCTTGGCCCGGCTTGCCGGGGAGCGGCCTTCTCCGTTGAGCTCCATCGACTTCTGGGTGCTCAACGGCAAGGCGGCCGAGCCGGCGCCGGACGCCACCGCCTTCGCCCGGCGCACCGCGCCGTTCATGGTGGCCTTCGAGTCGTCCTGGGATGACCCGGAGCAGACGGTGCGCAACATCGACTGGACCCGTCGCGCGTTCCAGGAGGTGGAGCTCTTCGCCAGCGGTGAGACCTACCTCAATTTCCCCGGCTTCGCAGAGGGAGGCGAGCGCTTCGTCCGCGGGGCGTATGGCGAGAACTGGGAGCGCCTCCGTCGCGTGAAGTCACGCTATGACCCGGAGAACCACCTGCACGGCAACTTCAACATCCCTCCGGAGCCCTGAGCCGGCTCTGCATGAAGCTTCCCCTCCGTCCGCCTATCGCCCCGATGCTCGCCCGCCTCGAGGGCGCGTTGCCCCAAGGCGAGGGCTGGCTCTACGAGCCGAAGTGGGACGGCTTTCGCGCGCTCGCCTTCCGCGGACGCGGGGCCACCGTGCTGCAGAGCCGCAACGGCCAGCCGCTCGATCGATATTTCCCGGAGTTGCAGGAGCCGCTCACCGAGGCGCTCCCCGAGGGTGTCTTCGACGGAGAGATCATCGTCCAGACCGGCAGCAGCCTCGACTTCGAGGCATTGCTTCAGCGCATTCACCCGGCGCGCTCGCGCATCGAGCGGCTGGCCCGAGCGACCCCCGCCTCCTTCGCCGTCTTCGACGTGCTCGCCGTGGGCGATTCGGACCTGCGTGCCCGGCCCTTCGCCGAGCGGCGCCGCCGCCTCGAGAGGATCGCGAGGAGGCCCGGTGAGGTCTTCGCCACCCCGCAGACCGATCGCCTCGACGTCGCGCTGCGCTGGTACCGCGAGCTCGAGTCGCAGGGCATCGAGGGCGTCATCGCCAAGCGGGCCGACCAGCCGTACCTCGCGGGCGAGCGCGCGATGATCAAGGTGAAGCATGCGCGGACCGCCGACTGCGTGATCGGCGGCTACCGGCTTTCCTCGAAGGGCGCGGGGATCGGCTCCTTGCTTCTCGGGGCCTGGGATGGTGCTGGCGAGCTGCCTTACCTTGGCTTCACCTCGTCGCTGGCCGCGGCGACCCGCCGCGAGGCGCTCACACGACTCAAGCCGCTCGAGACGGCTCGCAACCCGTTCCGGCCCGATCGCAGCCCCGGAGGCCCGAGCCGCTGGTCGCGCGGCCGCGAGCTCGCATGGATTGCCGTCGAGCCGAAGCCCGTGTGCGAGGTGGTCTACGACTCGCTGCTCTCGGGGCGCTTCCGCCATGCCGCGCACTTCTTGCGGTGGCGGCCAGACAAGCGGCCGGAGGAGTGCCGCGAGGCGACCCTCCGGCAGGAGGCGCGCGCCACCTCAGGGCCGCCAACGCACGTCCCCACGTGAGGCCTCACTCCTCGAGCAGGAAGTCCAGGGCGAGCGGGAAGCGGTTCCGCCAATCGGACTCGCGGTGCTCGCCCATGGGGTCGACGCGGACCATCACCCGATAGTGGTCGAGGCCGCGCCTGACGACGGCTTCGGCGACCTCGCGGACGAGCCTGGTGGCGCGCACCCCGCCCTCCTTGCTGCCCATGTCCAGGTAGAGCCGGGCGTCGCGGAGCGGAGTGCTGTGCCCGATGAGGTCGAGGAGGGCGCGCCGGTTGAACCACAACGAGGGCGACATCACCAGCGCCCGGCCGAACACGCCCGGGAAGCGCAGCCAGGCGTAGAGCGAGAGCAGCCCGCCCATCGAGCTGCCGCAGACGATCGTCCCGGGTCGCCCCACGGTCTGGAACCGGCGCTCGACCGCGGGCATGACGCGGTCGAGGAGGAGCTCGAGCATGGCGTCGGCCCGGCCGTTGCCGTGCTCCAGGTGCGGCCAGGGGGCGAACTCGTCGATGCGGTCCTGCCTGCCGTGGTCGATGGCGACCAGCAACGGCGTGGGCTTCCTGGTGGCGACGCGCTGAGACAGGACGTGGTGGAGGTGCCAGCCGCCGGCGTGGCTGCCCTCGTCGTCGAAGAGGTTCTGGCCGTCCCAGCAGTAGATGACCGAGTAGGGCGGCTTGACGTCGGGCACGAAGACGCGCACGCGGCGCCGGCCGCTCAGCCCGCGGGCCGAGCGCCTCCCGAGGTCCAGGAATTCGCCGTGCAGTCTGCCTTCTTCGAACAAGCGCTCGCTCCGTCAGATCAGTTGCTTCTCGTGGTGCGGGTCACCGCGATGCCGCTCCGCCGCTGTAACGCGCCCGGACATCTAACACGCGGGCGCGCAGCCCAGGAGCACTGAACGCAGCCAGTGTGCTTGAAGCGGCCACACGGAAAGGCTACTGAAGGGACGCGGGAACGACGCAGGCGCCCAAGCATCGAAGTGCGTCGGAAGAAACTAGGATTCTCAACGAAGGGGATCGGTATGCGCATTCTGCTTGCTGCGGCGGCTTTGGGGTTTGTCTTTTCGGCGTGCCAGTGCGGCGGGGCTGAGGACCTCCCGGAAGATACGGGAGCTCCGTCGATCTCATCAGACTCCGGCGCCGGCGATGCCGCCCGCTCCGCCGACGTCGGCTCCCCTCCGTCAGCCGACGGGGGGCCCGTAGCGGACTTGGATGCCGCCTACTCCTTGCTCGATTCGGGCAGCCGGGATGCTGCCGAGGAGCTTGATGCAGCGGCACACGACGTCGATGCCAGCCAAGCACCGGATGGCGGCGAACCGCCAGACGCGGCCGAGGTACCGGACGCCGCAGACCTCCCCGACGTGGGCATCGAGCCCGATGGCGGAGCAGAGGTCGACGCCGGGCCGCCCACCTGCGACCTGGGGACCGCTGCCAGCTTTGCGACGGACCAGGCTCTCAACCTCTTCGGGCAAGTGGTCTACTTCAACGGCGGCAACGCCCTTCCGGCGGGACCCTACCGGATCACCTATCTCGATGGCTGCATGAAGTACGGCAATGGGCAGGGTTGGACCATTCACGCCTACTCCAACGGATCGATCGCTTGGTGGCTCGTCGGAGCGAGCACCACGGACATGGTCCTGATGCCGCCCGGCACGGTCGGCTGGTCGCCCACCGGCGGGGCCTTCAACGACTTTGACGACTGTGTGGCCGCCAACCTCGCTCTGCCGCCGCTCGAGTTCGACTTCGCCGGAGGCCCGCTGGGTGTCTGGCTGCGCGATTCGCCCTACACCGACAACCAATCGGGCGTCGACGGCCGCAACCCGAAGTGGCAGCTGACGCAGCTGTCGGCCTGCGACGGCGGCGTCTCGAGCGCACCGCAGTAGGCGGCCAGACCCCGTTGCCAGCTCGGGAGCGCGTGGACAGCTGCCAATACTAAGCGTCGCAGCAGTTGGAAAACGTTTTCCAACTGCTCGCGAGCCTGCGACGCAGGTTTCGCTTCGCTGAATCGTGTCCTGGCTATGGGGGAGGGGCGAGCGGAGAGGTCGGTGCCGATGCAGGGGAGGGCGCCGCCTGGGCCGGAGCCGGCGTCGCACAGGGGCACGCCACGGCCGGCGGCGGCTCCTCCTTGCTGGGCGGCAGCAAGTAGCGCTCGGGGTCTTCGGCGACGATCCGCCGGTACCAGCTCTCGGGGTAGGGCGGGTGCAGCACCTTGCCGTGCTCGTCCTTGATGTTGCCGTCCATGTACTTGACGAGCAGGTCCTCGCCCAGGCGCTTCCAGCGCGCCATGGTCTGCTCGACCTGCTTGTGGCTGTAGGCGGTGAGGTAGTCGCGGGCGAGCTCGGGGGAGCTGCCATGCAGGTGCAGTGCGGCCTTCTCGATGCCTGGCTGGCGCTCCAGGAAGCCCCCCTCGAGCTCCTGCTGCACGCTGTGGACGTCCTGGATCATGTCCGAGTAGCGCCCGTAGGTGGAGTTCGCGACCCAGTTGAAGAGCCAGAACGCCGAGTCCCAGGAGAAGCGGTGCAGGGTCGCCGTCGTCTCCGCGAGAGCCTTGGGGACCTCGCGGATGCCCGCGTAGATGGGCACGAACACCGAGCTCGCCGCGTCGTCCACGCCAAACCAGAGCAGGCCGCCGATGAGGCCGGGGAGGGCCTCGCGTGACTGCGACACGAAGACGAACCCGGTCTGCTGCGTCGCGATGGCCCGGTCGTTGAGGTAGTCCTTGCCGTCCACCTTCCAGTTGAGCGGGCGCCAGCGGTAGGGCAGGGCGAAAGGGCCCGCTCCCACGCCGCGGGTGAGGTCGTAGTCGGTGCCCTCGAAGTGGTCGCGCATGATCGCCATCAGGTCTTGCGGCGTCACCTTGCGGTCGGGGGCCACCCATAGCGGGAGCAGCGGCGCGTTGGGCGTGCTCTTGACGAAATCGGGCGGGATCTTGCGCGAAGGGGCGAGGCGGTCGAAGACGCGCCACACCCGCAACTCGCAGGTGCGCAGGGTGTCCGCGTCCACCGGTGCGTAGGCCTCGGAGAAGCTGAACTCGGAGTCGTGGCCCTTGAACCAGCCCTTCTCGCGCGCGAAGGAGATCACGTCCTTGGCGTACAGGCAGGCGTCAGGCTCGCGCAGGGGGAAGGTGCGGATGCGGGAGTGGTTGGCGTGCGCGGTGACCATCCCGTCGGGAACGCGACGCGCGACCCAGAGCGCGCCCTTCTGGTCCGGACCTCGGCCGATCATCTCCATGAGCCAGACCTCTTTGGGGTCGGCCAGGGTGAAGGACTCGCCCTTGCTCCGGTAGCCGTGTCTTTCGACCAGGTCGGTCATGACGCGGATGGCTTCGCGAGCAGTGCGGGCGCGCTGCAGCGCGAGGTAGATGAGGCTGCCGTAGTCGAGCCCGCCCTTCGGATCGATGAGCTCCTTGCGTCCGCCGAACGTCGTCTCGCCGATCACGAGCTGGTGCTCGTTCATGTTGCCGATCACCGACCAGGTCCGCGGGACCTCGGGGATCGCGCCCAACCTGGTGCCGGTGTCCCACTCGTGGATGACGCGCTCGGTGCCCGGGAGGTGGACTCCGCCAGGAAGGTGGTAGAGCGCGCCGTACAGCTCATGGGAGTCCGCGGCGTAGGTCACCATGGTCGAACCGTCGGCGCTCGCCGCGCGGGTCGCTCCGATGCTCGTGCAGGCGTGAGCGCGGTGAGGGGTCACCAGGAAGGTCGTGCTGAGCGCAGCAAGGAGGACGAGGGCGATTCGTGTCATGAGGGCTCCCGGAGGGGGGCCAAGGCTGGCCTATCTGCTCCGCCGGGGCAAGGCTCACGAGCAAGCGTTCAACCGGGTGCACAGGGACCCGAGGCTACGGCACCTTCACGATCTCCCTCCCGCCTGGCCGGACGAGGATCTTCTTCTCGCCTCTGCGCTTGCCGACGACCTTCACCACGTGCTCGCCGGCCGCGACCCTGACGACGCACGGAGCCTTGCAGGGCTTGCCGTCAACCAGCACCCGCCCCTTGCCTCGGACGATGATCATCCCCGAACGTAGACGTGCACCCGCGTCCGGACCCTGGCCAGCTATCTCTGGTTCGGCCAGCTCCGCGGCATCGGGCAGGCCGGCGTCCTCGGAATCGGCGATGGCCGCGGAGGCGAGGCCGGCGTCGGTCGCGTCCTGGCCTGGCTCGTCCTGCCGGGCAAGCTCGGCGTCGGCCTCTTCGCTCCCGGCGATGGTCGGCGCGGTGGCGACCTGGGCATCGTTGCCGGGGACTGAGTCCGAAGCTCCTGCCGCAACGAGCTTCGGGGGCGACGCGGCCCCTGCGCGCCGGATCTCTTGGAACGCGGAATACCGGCCCGCCCAGACGGAGCCCGAGATGATCGCCACCAGGCCCAGCCCTTTGAGGAGCGCCACGACCACCCGCTTGGCGCCAGAGCGCTCCTTGGCGACCGGCGGCCGATGACTCGCCGTCGAGATCTCCTCCTCGGTGTCCGCGGGCGGCGGCGCGTCGGTGGCGCCGCCCCTTGGGGCATCATCGCTCTCGGGCTCGAAGTCCTCGGGTGCAGCCAGGCTCGCCGCCCCGGGAAGCGATGCGATGGGCGGAGGTGCCGCGATGCCATCCGATGTCCGGGTCGGCAGTCGTCTTTCGGGAAGGGTGCTCACCGAGCTGTGCGTCGGTGAAGCGGGCTGTCGCAGCGGTGGCGGTCGCGAATTCTGGGTCTTGGGCTGCTTGAGCTGCTCCGGCCCAGGGACTGCCTGGGGGAGAAGCGACCGCACATCGGTGACGTCGGCGTCGGCGGCTACCATCGCCGGCTGATGGGCTGCTGACGCGGCGGCGCGCCTGGCCGTCTGCAGCAGGAGCGGGTCGACCTCGGTGGCTTCCCGTGACCCCCGCATCTCGAGCTCTTGGGCGAAGGGCCAAGCACGAGGCTCGGCTTCGCGCACATGGGCCGGGGCCGTGTCGGTCGCCTTGCGAAGGATCGTAGCTTCGGGCGCCTTGGAGGCTGCCGGGACCCGCGGCACATCGTCTTGAAGATCGTCCATCCCCTGTGCCGAATCGTCCTGGGCCTGGGACCGGAAGTCGAGGACGAGCGCCACGAGGTCATAGGGCGACGCCTCGAGTCCCGTGGAGGCGATGAAGCGGTCGAGATCCGCCTTCATGTCGCTGGCATTGGCGTAGCGCTGGTCGGGATCCTTCTGCAGCGCGCGCATGATGATGTCCGCCAACGCCTGGGGGACGCTCGGGGAGATCTCGGTGGGCGAGGGCGGCATCTCGTGGACGACCGCCAGGATCGAAGCGGCCTGCTGCTCGCGCTCGAAGGGCATGACGCCGGTCGTCAACTCGTACAGCGTCGCCCCTAGCGAAAAAAGGTCCGCCCGGCCGTCGACCTCGCCTCCTGCCACGTGCTCGGGGGCCATGAAGGAGACCTTGCCCCGAAGCATCCCCGGCCGGGTGTTGCTGAACTTGATGCTGGCTCGAGCCACGCCGAAGTCGACGAGCTTGACCTCGCCGCGCAGGCCGATCATCACGTTCTCGGGCGTGACGTCGCGGTGCACGATGCCCAGCGGCTTCCCCGAGAGGTCGGTGGCCTGGTGCACGTAGGCGAGCGCCGAGCACACCTCGCTGCCGACCTTGGCGGCCAGCAACGGCGACAGGCAGCGGCGCTGGGGTCGCAGGAGCCGCTTGAGGTCGCAGCCGTCGATGTACTCCATCGCCAGGTACACGTGCTCGCCCACCTGGCCCAGGTCGAGGATGCGCACGACGTTGGGGTGGGAGAGCTGTGAGGCGAGACGGGCCTCCTGAAGGAACAGCTCGAGGAACTCCGATTCCCGGGTGAGCTGCGGCAGCAGCCGCTTGATGACCACGCGCTGGCTTTGGAGAGCCGGGTCGGCGGGCGAAGCGAGGTAGATCTCCGCCATACCGCCTCGTGCGAGGCGGCGCAGGAGCCAATACGCACCGAAGCGCTGGCGTTCAGGGGAGACGCTCATCGTTGGACCGATTGTCTCCTGTGCAGGGGCTTGGTCAACAAGTCAGGCGTTCGATGATGCAAGTACCAGGTCTGGGATCGGAGGGCGCCGGGGCTCTGGAGGGGCAGCGCATCGGACCGGCTCCAGGTGCTCCCGGGAAGCGAGTGCGCGGTTTCCTCAGCACGGATCGTGTCGCTCGCCGGACTTGGCGCGGCTCTTACTGGTGGTAGCATCCCGGCTCGCCTGCCCTTCAAGCGGCCCAGGAGCGAGCCGATGCCTTCCGTCAAGAACGACCCAACTGCGCTGCGTGCGCTGGTTTCGCAGAGAGTCTCCGACAAGTGCCTGTCCCAGGCCGACGCCAACGAGGTCCTCGCCCAGGCCGCCCGGGACGGGATCACCGCCCAAGAAGGCGCGGCAGTCGTCGACGGGCTGGTCGAGGCCTTGGAGAAGGACTCGCTCGATCTGACTGGCGTCGAGCAGCAGGCTGCCACCCACTCGCTGCTGGGGGCGCTCGATGCCCAGAGCCCGCTTCCGTTGGACAAGTCCGCCGCCGCGCCGTTGCCGGACGGCACAGTCAACTATTCCAAGCTGCTGGCGCTGCAGGCCGAAGCCAAGACGCAGAGGCTCGCCACCTCCTCCTTCGGCGGCGCGGCCGTCGGCGTGGACAAGCGCGGCGAGCTCACCCTGGACCGGCGACGCGTGCCGCTCGAGCTGGGACACCCCACCGAGGCGACGCTCGAGGCCCTGTGGACCCTCGCTCGCCCGGCCCAGCTCTCGGGGCTGAGCGAGGTCGGCGCCAAAGCCCTCCAGCAGCGGCTCGTCGAGGCGGTGGGGTCGGCGGCGGCGACGCCGGTCCAGGACCCCGACAAGTTCAAGCGCCTCGCGGCGATCTGCGCGGGGACCGCCGCCCTCTCCGAGGTTGCCGCTCAATGGTCGCCCCAGACCGTGAACGCGATGCTGCAGATCGCCGAGGAGAGCCCCAACCCGATGACCCGCGCTCTGGCGCGGCGTGGCCTCGATGCCGCCCCGCTGGATGAGGCGCAGAGGGCCCGGCGCGATGTGCTGCCCGAGGTCGAGGACGCCGAGGAGCTGCTCGAGGCCTTTGACAAGACCCGGAGCGAGAAGGCCGGAATCGGGGTGCTCAGCTTCGAGGGCCCGGCCGCCGAGCTCACCCTCTCGGCGATGACCTTCGCCAGCGGCAGCGCAGGCGTTGCCAATCTGCTCGAGACCTTCAAGGAGTGGGATCAGCTCGAGAAGGGCCCCGACCAGACCTTCTCCAAGGAGGAGCTCGGGCAGCTGCGCACCCTCCTCGAGGGCTACGTCCAGAAGAGCGAGCAGACCGGCTTCCTCTTCGGAACCCTGAAGAACAATGCCCCCAAGGATCGCGCGGCCATCGCCAGCCAGCGCGCCTTCGCGCAGATCGAGCCCGAGCTGAAGGCCGACCCGCCCAGCCTGCAGGGCTGCCCGCTCACCCGCTCCCAGGCGGACTTCATCCTCGGCATCGCCCCCAACGTGCGCGACCTGAGCGCGGTCGGGAAGATGGTGCAGTGCCTGGCGATGGCGCAGGGGATCTTCAAGGAGAGCCTGCCCCCGCTCTGGCCGGGACCTTCCGCGCCCAACGAGCCGCTCGACCCCGCCGCCTTCGCCCTGTTCGAGCGCGTCGCCGCCGACTACCAGGACTGCATCAGCGGCAAGGCCGACGGCAAGCTCGAGTACTCGGATCTGCTCAACGACCTGAGCCGCGAGGCGGCCGAGATTCACGCCTCGCTCGCGCCACGTCTCAGGGAGCTCAAGGCGCGCCCGCCCTCCTGGGAAGGCGTGCGGCTCTCCCCCGAGGCCGCGGGCTACCTCGAGGCCCAGGCGCGCCACCACCTGCGCTCGTCGATGAGCGTCGACAACCTCGGCCGCGCCCTGAAGGTGTGGAGCGAGAAGAGCGGCGGGAATATCGAAGGTGCCTCCTTCGAGCAGTTCCGGGCGATGGTCGAGGAGTACAAGGCGAGCTGGCCCAAGCTCTCGACCTTCGACTTCAACAAGCTGGAGCGCATCGCCTCCTTCAAGGTCGCTGGCAAGGAGGTCCCGCTCTGCACGCTCAATGGCCAGCAGACGGGGCTCGCCGAGTTCTACGACAAGGTCGCCCTTTCGGTGGCCGGTGCCTTCGCCCGCGACACCCTGCGCCATCCGTGGATGGCCGACCGGTGGGGCTACCGCGCCAAGCAGATGGTCGAGCTGATGGACGTGGTGGCCGAGCAGGCGGCGCGCGGCGAGGGCCCGGTGGCTTTCCTCTCCCAAGAGAACCCCGGCAAGACCGTGGAGATCCTCGCCACGGGCGCAGACGGCGGACACGAGCAGCTGCTCTACTCGGTGAAGGACCCGCAGACCGGCTTGGAGGTCAGCCGCTGGGCGCAGGGCTCCGATGGCGCGCTGGCGCCGAGCAAGCAAGGCGTCGAGCCCATTCTCCTGGCCGCCTCGGTGGGCAAGGATGGCGATCTCCGGGTGACCGTGCCCGATTCCATCCAGACCACGCGCTTCCCGCTGCAGAACCCGTACACGGTCGGCGACAAGATTGACGTCCACTACGAGGACGACCAGGCCTACGAGACCCAGGTCGAGGGAATGACCTTCGAGACCCAGTGGAAGGTGCTCGAGGGCGAGATCACCGGCTATGACGCCCAAGGCAACTACACGGTCCGCTTCAAGACGCCCCGGGGCGAGGAGAAGACCCAAACGGTTCCGCTGAGCACCCTGCGCAAGGCCAACAACCCGCACTACTTCAGCCCTGCGGGTAGCAGCTTCGCGGACGTGTCCATCAACGTCGCCACCGACGAGGCGCTGCGGACCTTCCTCGAGGAGGCCAAGCCCATCATCCAGGCCCATCTGCCGGCTGACGGCTCGATGGCGACGATGTCCCCCAAGGAGCTTGCGCGGCGGCAGAAGGAGTGCATCGAGGCCCTGCAGGGCTACGCCTCGCGGATCAAGTACCCACAAGAGGCGGAGAACACCACCGACCCCAACTCCAAGGCCTTCCAGGCGCTGGAGCAGACCAACCGCTTTCCCTTGGGCGAGCTGGCCAAGATCCAGCGCGGCGTCTGCCGGCACCAGTGCATCTTCGAGCACCTGCTCTTGCAGCAGGCGGGGATCGACTCGCGCCTCACCTCGGGGGCGGCCAACACCTCCGGCAACGACTTTCGCGGCTACCACCTCTGGGCGGAGGTCACGCTCGCCGACAACGAGCGCTACCTCTCGGATCAGACCTGGCACCATCCCCACATCCCGCTGTGGAGCGGCGCCTACTCGGTCGATAGGCAGCGCCAGGAGATGTATGACCGCACCGCGCACTTTGACCGCAACATCGTGAACTAGGCTTCGCGGGGGCGAGCCATGGCGGGAGGGCAGGCAGGGATGGCTCTGGCGATCCCCCGGCCCCCCTTGCTAGGATGCCGCCGTTTTCGAGGGCCGGTGTGGTTTGACTCCTCTTCCTTGCGAGGCGCACGAGTATGAAGCGGAACCTGGTAATCGCGTTGGCGGCGGGACTTCTGGCATCGAGCTGTGGCGGCGAAATCCTATCCATCTGGAAGGTTTCGATCATCGAGGGCAGCAAGCCCGCCAGCTGCTTCAAGGACGGCAAGCCCACCAGCACCACCACCGAGACCACCACCATCCACTCGTACGCGGGCAATTGGGAGCTGTACGCGGCGGCCGGTGACAAGTTCCAGCTGCGCATCGGCGACATGGTGCTCGACGGCACCGCCAACGGCGACGCCTACACCTTCCAGGGGCTGACCACCGAGTCGGTCAAGGACCGCCTGGAGAACACGACGATGACCCTGACTGCCAGCACCGAGATCTTCATCACCATGAACATCTCCGGTGACACGTTCACGGGCACGGTCGCCACCACCGATGAGACTGACTGCGAAGGCACTGCCTGCTCGGCCACCTTCTCGGCAGATCACCCCGACTGCACCATCACCGATCAGATCAAGGGCACCAAGGTCCCGTTCGAGACCTTCCACGGCGAGTAGCCCTCGCTCTCTGGTTGGCTCGCAGTCCTGAGGCGAAGCTCTGGCGGCCGGGCGCGAGGCGCTCGGCCGCTTGTTGTATCCAGCCTCGCGCGCGAGACAATCGGTCCCCCTCCCATGGTTCTCGCCGGCCAGTTCCTCGAGCGCCCGACGCTCATCAACTCCGCGGACAGCTGCCTCGAGGGGCTGTCGCACCGGGGTGAGAAGCGCCCGGCGCTGCTCATCTGCCCTCCCAATCCGCGGCGCGGCTCGAGCATGGATTC